>CADBQJ010000104.1 GCA_902796785.1 Fibrobacter succinogenes | reverse complement strand
CAGGCGGACTGGTTCCTCTTCCCCAGCGGCACCGACACCTTCGGGAACGTCGTGGTGGAGAGCCTGGCCTGCGGAACCCCGGCCATCGTCTCGGACATGGGCGGCCCCCGCGACATCGTGGAGGACGGGAAGTGCGGGAAGATCGTCCCCTTCAAGGACGGCGACGCCTGGGTGGCCGCGCTCGAAGAGGCCTACGCCGCCGTCAAGGATGGACGCTCGAAGGCGTTCTCCGAGGCGGCCGTCGCCCGCTCCCGCCAGTACACGCTGGACAACTCCGCCAACGCCTTCTGGGATTTCTACGTCCATGTGCTCGAGGGCGCTTGAGCGCCGCGACGGACTGATCCGCTGGTTCGAAAGGAACCGACGCGACCTTCCGTGGCGCGTCCCCTCCAAAAGACGGAACGAACTGCGCGACCCCTACCGCTCGTGGGTCGCCGAGGTGATGCTGCAGCAGACGCAGGTCGCCGCGGTCGTGGAGAAGTTCGAGGCCTGGATGAAGGCGCTGCCCACGCTGCGTTCGCTCGCCGAGGCGACGGACGCCGAGGTCGAGCGGCTCTGGCGCGGGCTGGGCTACTACGCGCGGGCGCGCAACCTGAGAAAGGGGGCGGTCCGGATCCTGGAGAGGCACGGCGGCGAGTTCCCGCGCGACCGCGCGGAGCTGGAGCGCGTGCCGGGCGTCGGCCCCTATTCCGCCGGCGCGATCCTGAGCCTGGCGTTCGGGATGCGCGAGGCGATCGTGGACGGGAACGTCTTCCGGATCTGCGCCCGGACCGAGGGATGGGACTGCGCCGCCGGCGACGCGGCCTTCGTCGCGCGGGCGTGGGAGATCGCGCGGGAGTTCTGCGACTGCGCGCGCCCGAACCTGGCGAACGAGGCGCTGATGGAGCTCGGGGCGCTGGTCTGCACGCCGAAGGCGCCCAGGTGCGGGCGGTGCCCCCTGCGCGCGGCCTGCGTCTCGGCGCGCGACGGCCGCGCGCAGGAGCGCCCGCGTCCCCGGGCCAAGGCGCCGGAGAAGGCCGTGGTCCGCACCTGGCTCCTGGTCCGGTCGAAGGGGCGGATCCTGCTGCGGCTGCCCGGGCGCGATCCGGACGGGCTGCTGAAGGACCATTTCCAGATTCCCTCGCTCCCGGGGATCCTCTCGCCCGCGGAGGTCTCGCGCGAATGGCCCGGCGCGAAGGTCGAGCGGCGCGGGTCGCTGCGCCACTCCATCACGAACCACCGGATCTCGGGCGCGGTCTATTCGGTCGAGCTCGCCGGAACGCGCCGCGCGCCGGAAGGGTGCCGCTGGGTCGTCGAGGAGGAGGCGGAGGGGATGCTGAACCACGCGCTAGCGCGCAAGGTTCTCCGTGCCGTCGTTGCGGAAGACGCCCACGCGGCACTGTAGCGGCTCGTCCATCCACTTGCCGTCGTTCATCATGTCGAACCGGACGACGAAGGCCTCGGAGCCCACCGTGCGCCCCGCGGCGTCGCGGAGGTTCCAGGGAATCGAGAGCCGCAGCTCGTCGCCGGAGGAGGGGGCGCAGCCGGGAAGGGCGACGGAGCAGTCCGCCTTGCCCGAGATCGACGCCACTTCGGCGCCGAGCCCCGAGTAGAT
This sequence comes from Fibrobacter succinogenes, assembly GCA_902796785.1. Lineage (GTDB taxonomy): Bacteria > Fibrobacterota > Fibrobacteria > Fibrobacterales > CADBQJ01 > CADBQJ01. Next base: position 4,291 of record CADBQJ010000104.1, on the reverse strand, counting down.
CCGCAGCGACCACCGGAACGCGGGCTCGCGGCGGCGCGCCTCGGCGAACGCGGAGGTGAGCGGGATCCGCGCCAGGAACTCCAGCCGGGAGTCGCCGGGGTCGAACGCGGCGGAGGCGCCCTCGCGCCCGAGGCCGAGCGAGGGCTCGCCGAAGGCGGAGACCGCGGGTTCGACGCGCAGGTTCGCGAGATGCTCGCACTCCAGGCGCGTCGGGCGCGAGGCCAGCAGCGCGGGGTCGGTCGTCAGCGCGACGGAGGGCGCGGCGATCGGGACGCGGTTGCCGTAGCGGTCCACCGCGGCGGAGGAGGGCGAGACGCGGACGGGAATCCCGCTGGGAAGGCTTTCGGAGAGGCGCAGCAGCCAGCGGTCGCCGGACAGCCGCTCCAGCTCCGCGTCGGGATGGCTCCGCTCCTCGACGCCGAAGAGGAGGTCGCCCGCGGAAAGCCCGACGACGGGTTCGGTGAAGGAGAGCAGCACGCCGCCGCTCGTCGTCCGGGCGCTTCCCAGCATCGGGCCCACGCCGTCGGCCAGGTTCACCTCGGTCGCCGCGTCGGACCAGCGGACCTCGGCGCGGACGGTGTTCCATTCCAGGGGAAGCGGCCAGACCGTCAGCGGGGTCTCCCAGTCGGGCAGGTCGAATTCCATCTTCCAGAGCCCCTCGCCGGAGGGGGCCGCGGCCCTGCGCTCGGCCCAGGCGGTCTCGCCGCCGGAGGGCAGCCGCTTGCGGAAGAGAACCGTCGGGGGCTCCTCGTCGGCCGAGGCTCCCGTCCAGACCAGCTCGGCCCCGTCGGGACGGCCGTTGCCGTCGCGGTCGAGCCAGCGGCCGCCCGCGTACCGCGGGAGCGGACGCCAGTCGAGCGGCATGCGCAGCCGCGCGGCCAGTTTTCCGGTCCCGGAGAGCTCGGCGGCGAACTCTGCGCCGGAGGCCGCGCGGCTCACGGAATAGCGGACCGGGTCGTACCCCTCCAGCCGGAGCGTCACCGTCCCGGCCTGCCCGGAGAGGGACTTGCTCCACTCCAGCACCTTCGGGAGGCTGTCCGCGGCGGCGCAGTCCGGAACGGCCGCCGTTTCGTCGAGCGAGCGGAGCCAGGAGGCGAAGACGGCGGCGTCGGGGCTCTTTCCCGAAAGCCGCTCCACCTCGCGTTCGAGGAGGGCCGCCCCTTCGGAGAGCTCGACGGACGAGTCGGCGCCGGAGGCGCGGCGGTCGTCGGAGAACTCCTCCCAGACGTAGCGCAGGTCGCGCTCGAGCGAGGCGTCTTCGCCGGCCCAGAGCCGGATCAGCGTCTCCCACGCCCCGCCGGGGACGGAGAGGCGCGACGACGAGCCCAGCGCCAGGTCGCCGCAGCGCAGGCCGCGGTAGAGCGAGGCCTCGCCCGCGATTTCGCCGGATTCCTTCAGGTAGGCCACCAGGCGGGACTCCCCGCCGTCGTCCAGCGCCGCGCATTCGCCCGGGCGCAGCAGCGCGGCGGAGACGGGGTTCCGTGCGGAGAAGGAGCCGTCGCTCCAGTAGAGCGGCAGCAGGGCGCCGCCGGCCGTGTTGCAGAATTCCCCCGCGGAGACGGAGAGCGCGCCGCAGATCGTCCAGACGATTGTTCGCGCGATCCTCTTCACGGGCCTCCTTTAGCGCCGCGCGGCCTTGCCCTTGCGGACGACGCCGAAGACGCGGGTGGCGTCCATGCCGGTCATGCGGTTGCCCCACAGCCGCACCTGCTGGATGTAGGCCCCGGCGCCCACCGCGCGGCCGTTGTCGGCGCGGTAGTTCCAGGGGATCCAGACCTTGATCTTGCGGCTGGCGGGATAGCCGTCGACCCGGCAGACGGCGGCCAGAAGGCCCGTGCCGTCGGCGAACCGCTCCATGTCCTCGCAGGTGAAGCTCTTCTTCTCGTTGTAGACGAAGTTCCCGAGATTGGTGAAATAGGAGACTTCGTACCCGAACCTCTGCGTGCGGCGGTCGGCGTCGGACGCGGAGTCGGAGAAGCTGATGGTGAAGCCGACGCCGGCCTGGGTCTTCGCCAGGCTGTCGAGGTCGGTCTGGTAGTCGAAGAACTTGACGCCGGAGTCGGGAACCGTCTCGTCGAGCACGTAGACGCCGTCGAGGCCGGCCAGCTGGCTGCGGAGCTTGCCGCCGATCATCACCCAGGGGTTCTGCGAGGGGGCGCGGTTGCCGGCGGGGTCGACGATCACGCCGTCCTCGTCGGTTTCGTACACCAGGCGGAGGCTGTCGCCGATGCCGGGGCGTTCGGAGTGTTCGGGCTGGTAGTAGACCTGCAGCCCCGTTCCCGACTGGAGCGAGCGGCGCTTTTCCGCGGGCGACTGGTGGCGCGTGCGGACGGCGTTGCCTTCGCCCGACTTGGTCCAGTAGAGCCGTTCGGAGAAGAGGGTGTCGCTTCCCGCGGCGATCGGCTCGGAGAAGTAGACGTTGAGCGTGTCGGGCCGGTGTTCGGGGACGCGCGTCTCGCCGTAGTTCGCGCTGACGGCGATCGGGCCCATCTTGTCGGCCATCGGCAGGTCCTCGTCGCTGTTGCCCAGCGTGCTTTCCTGCAGCAGGTGCGCCAGCCCCCAGTTGTCCTGGGCGCGGTTGAAGTAGGTCGCGTTCTTCTTCAGCCCGTAGGAGGAGACGTCGATCTCCACGACGGTGGGGTCGACCATGGAGACGGAGAGGTCGGCGTTGGGAACCTTGAACTCCTGCACCCGCACGTTCTGCGCGTCCACGGGCCAGCGGAAGCTGAAGGTCATGGGGGCGGTGCGGCCCGTGGCGGGCTGCTTGAACTTCAGGCGGATCTTGTCCATCGTGCCGTCGGCGTCGACGTCGAGGTAGGAGCAGCAGTCGTCGGCCAGGGGCAGCGGCCCCTTGTCGAGGATGATCTTGACGTAGCGGTTGTTGTCGGCGGCCCCCTTGCCGCCCTGGTCGAGGACGGCGCCGGGGACGATGCGCACCGAGTCGAGGCCGTTCTCCACTTCGGAGACGACCAGCGGAGTCGCGAGCGTGAACTTGTAGGTGGAGCCGTCGAGCGCGACGTTCGTGATCGCCGCGGTCGCGCCGTTGATCTGGATGTAGGCGCCGGTCATGTCGGTCAGCTCGCGCACCGATTCGGAGAAGAGGACGTGGAGGATCTCGGGATGGTCGTCCTGGATGCCCGCGTAGCGGATCACCGGGCCGACCGAGTCGGCGATCGAGGCCTTGAGCGTGGCGCCGGCCAGCGCGATCTCGACCTTGCCGCCCAGCCCTTCCACCGCGCCGCCGGCGAGCGTGCCGTCGTCGATCTGGAAGGTGCCCGCGCGGACCAGGCCGACGTCGCCGTCCCTGGCGCCGTCGGGTCCGGGCCAGGAGTAGCGCAGCGCGGTCGCGGAGGAGAGCTTGACGCTGACGTCGGAGTCCTCCTGCGTGGAGACCACGATGCGGTCGCCGTTGCCGTCGCCGTCCGTGTCGAGGATGTAGGCGCCCGTGATCTTCGGGAGCTTCTGCCCCTTGATGGGGGTGGAGTAGACCACCGAGTTGCCGCAGCTGTCGGTCACGCGGGCGTAGAGCCGCCCGCCTTCGTCGGGGATGTAGGCCTTCGGGACGACGATCTTGTAGAGGGCGTCCTTCGCGGTGCCGCCGATCTTCTGGACGTTCTGCGTGGAGAAGAGGGTCCAGTCGCTCTGCAGCGTCCATTCGACGGAGGCGACGCCCCAGTCGTTCGCGCCGTTGTCCTGGGCGGAGACCTCGACCGTGAAGTCCTCGTCCTGCATGGCGTTCTGGAAGGTCATGTAGGGGTAGGTCTTGTCGAGCGAGCGGCCGTCCGCGGTGCCGGAGCACTGGCCGTCGCGGTTCTGCCACCACTGCCCGGCCTCTTCGCCGCCGACCGTGCCGCGCGAGAGGTCGAGGTGGCGCTTGGCGATGCGGAGGTTGGAGAGCCAGTCGTAGCGCAGCGAGATCTTGCCGCCGCCCCAGTGGGCCGCCTGCATGGTGAAGGCCTGGGAGATCTCCTCCCACATCGCGCGCTTCTGGTCGTCGGAGAGCTTGAAGTGCTTCATCAGGCCGCCGTCCTGCGTCGCGCCGTTCGCGGTCCAGGGGGCGCCCGGGTCGCAGTCGTCGCCGAAGTAGAACTTCGCGATGTCGTTCAGCGTGATCCACTTGTCGAGCAGCGGATAGGAGAGGTCGTTCTTGGCCGCCTGCCCCGCGTCGGTCCAGAGCCTCGCCACGGCCACGATCTGGCGGCGGTAGTCGCCGTTGCCCGTCGCGAAGCTTTCGCAGGTGATGTTCGCCCCGGAGCCGCCGCCCAGCAGGGGCGACTCGGCGCCGGAGTTG
>CADBQJ010000103.1 GCA_902796785.1 Fibrobacter succinogenes | reverse complement strand
GCGCGGATCCGCGCGGCGAACCGCTTCACGGCCGCGGTCTTTTCGGAGGGCTTCCCGTCGGGGTGGAGCGGCAGGCCGAGCACCAGCCCGCGGGCGCCCTCCTCCGCGGCGAGCGCGGCGATGGCCGCGACGGGGTCCTTGACGTTCTTCGCGTCGATCGCCGGGCGGGGGAACGCCAGCCCCGTCTCGTCCGACCCGGCCGCCAGTCCGATGCGCCGCTCGCCGAAGTCGATGCAGAGCCAGCGGCCCACGGATCAGCTCTCCCGGGAGTTGGGGCGGCGCTTGCGCTCGAGTTCGGAGAGGAGCGTCTTGCGCAGGCGGAGGCCGTTGGGGGTCACCTCCACCTTTTCGTCGGGCTTGATGTAGGTGATGCACTCCTCGAGGGAAAGCTTGCGCGCGGGCTCGAGCTGGATGGCGTCGTCGCTGCCGGAGGCGCGCACGTTGGTCAGCTGCTTGCCCTTGTTGACGTTGACGACGATGTCGTCGGGGCGGTTGGCCTCGCCGACGATCATCCCCTCGTAGACCTCCGCGCCGGGCTCGACGAAGAAGGTGCCGCGCTCCTCCAGCTTCCAGAGGGCGTAGGCCAGCGCCGTGCCGGGCTCCTTGGCCACGAGCGAGCCCGTGGTGCGCAGCGGGATGTCGCCGCTCCAGGGCTGCCAGCCCTCGAAGGAGTTCTGCATGACCGCGTAGCCGCGGCTGATGCTCAGCAGCAGCGAGCGCAGGCCGATCAGGCCGCGGGAGGGGAGCTTGAAGACCACGCGCGTGTCGCCGGTGGGGGTGTTCTGCATGTCGGTCATCTCGCCGTGGCGGCGCCCCAGCTCCTCGATGACCGGGCCCACGTATTCCTGCGGGGTGTCGATCTCGACCAGTTCGACCGGCTCGAGCGTCTGGCCGTTCTCGTCGGTCCGGCAGATCACCTCGGGCGCGCCCACGGTGAACTCGTAGCCCTCGCGGCGCATGGTCTCGATCAGGATGCTCAGGTGCAGCACGCCGCGGCCGGAGACCTTGAAGTTCGAGGGGCCGTCGGCCTTTTCCACCAGGAGCGCGGGGTCGCCCAGCATGGCGCGCGCCAGCCGGTCCTGCAGGTGGGTGCCGGTGAGGAACTTGCCGCCCGACTTGCCCGAGAGCGGGCCGTCGTTCACGCCGAAGGTCATGCTGATGGTGGGCGGGTCGACCTTGATGCGGGGCAGCGGCTCGGAGCGGACGGCCGAGGGCTCGCCGGCGCAGAGGGTGTCGCCGATGTCGAAGTCGCCGATGCCGGCCAGCGAGACGATGTCGCCCGCCTGAGCCTCCTCGATCGGCTCGAAGCCGACGCCGACGTGGCGCAGGACCTTCTGCACGCGGGTGCGGGCCCAGCCGCCCTCGACCGTGCTGCGCATGACGGTGGCGCCGGACTTCAGCCTGCCCTCGAGGATCTTGCCCGTGGCCAGGCGGCCGAGGAAGCCGTCGTACTCCAGCGTGGCGATCTGGAAGAGGAAGGGGTTCTCGGGCGAGCCCTTGGGGGCGGGCACGTGCTCGAGGATCATGTCGAGCAGCGGGAGGAGGTCGGTCTCGGGCGCGTCGAGCTCGGTCTTGCAGATGCCGGCGCGGGCCGAGCAGAAGACGTGCGGGAAGTCGAGCTGGTCGTCGCTGGCGTTCAGGTCGCAGAAGAGGTCGAAGACCTTGTCGAGCGCCTCGTGGGGGCGGCAGCCGTCGCGGTCGATCTTGTTGATCACCACGATGATCTTCAGCCCCATCTCCAGCGCCTTCTTCGTGACGAAGCGGGTCTGCGCCATGGGCCCTTCCCAGGCGTCCACGATCAGCAGGGCCCCCTCCACGGTGCCGAGCACGCGCTCCACCTGCCCGCCGAAGTCGACGTGGCCGGGGGTGTCGACGATGTTGACGCGGACCCCCTTGTATTCGGTCGAGGCGTTCTTCGAGAGGATCGTGATGCCGCGTTCGCGTTCCAGGGCGTTGTTGTCGAGGATGCGGTCCTGCCCCTCCTCCGCGCGCCGGAGGCCGCCGCTCTGCTGCAGGAGCTTGTCGACCAGGGTGGTCTTGCCGTGGTCGACGTGGGCGATGATGGCGACGTTGCGGATGGAATTCATCGGGACAACCTTTGGAAACGCGAAAAACGGGGCTTCCGGACTTTTACGACGCGCGCAAATTTAGCTTTAATTCTATTTTCTCGGTAGGATGAGGACTCCGATTTCGCTCCACGCGGCCCGCGCGGCCCTTTTGCCCCTTCTGGCCCTCCTGGCCCCGTTCGCCCCGCCGGCGTCGGCCGGGGTGCCGATGACCGCGGCCGGGATCCACCGCTCGGGCGAGCGGCTGCCCGCCGACCTGGCGTACGGCGTCGAGCGGGCCTTCTCCGTGGGGCAGGACGGCTGGCTCGCCGTGCACCACATGGCGGTGGTCTCCCCCGAATCGTTCCCCTACCGCTCCGACCTGGGGCTCCACCACGGCTGGCCCTTCCGGCAGTCCGTCTCCTTCGGCGCCATGCGCGCCTTCGGCGACTTCGCCGTGGACGAGACGCTGGGCAAGACCCCGCACCGCCGCACCTCGCCGCAGGGCTGGCGCGGCGGGCTCTTCTTCTCCATGGAGCGGCGCGGCTGGGACAACGAGGACTTCCTCCTGGTCCGCCCCGGCGGCGACCAGGCCCTGGGCTACGCCGGCTACCTCTTCGGCGCGCTGGTCGACCGCCCGAAGACCGGCCTGCAGTTCGGCGCCGGCGCCCTGGCGCGCAGCCGCCTGGACTGGGTCCCCCGCGACGGCCACGAGGACCTGTCGGAATGGACGGGCTGGGGCCGCGTCGGCTTCGGCGCCTTCCAGAGCTGGATCCTCGCGGGCGACGGCGTCCGCGGCTGGTCCGTCGGGCTCGACCTGGAGCAGCGCTCGCTCGAGGGGGCCATGGTGCCCGGCTTCGCGCGCTACCTCCCCCGCGTGCGGCTCGAGGCCGAGGAGCTCGCCGACTCGCTGCGCCTGGAATGGGAGCAGCCGCTGTGGGACAGCCGGCTCTACGCCCGCACGCTCTGGTCGCTCGACGAGGGCTTCCGCTGGGGCGAACTGGCCTTCTGGCTCGACCCCAGCCGCTTCTTCGGGCTGGCGGCCACCTGGCTCCGGCGCGACGGCGACGACCTCTTCGGCGGACGGCTCCGCCTGGGGCTCCTCGAGGTCGGCTACTCCTACGCGCCCGACGTGGAGTCGCTGGGCGGGATGGAGAAGTCGGTCTACGTGACGCTCGGCTTCGCGATCACGCGGCTCTCCGAAATCTGGTACGGCGCCCCCGGCGCGGGCGGCTTCGCCTCCGGCATCATCGACGACGGCGGACGCAGGGCCGAAAGGAAGGTGAGATGAAACGCGTTCTTCCGCTCCTCCTCGCCGGCGCGGCGCTGGCGCTGCAGGGATGCCTCTTCAGCACCTTCCTGGCGCCCGAGTCGCGGCTCCAGCTGGAAAACGGGACCCACCAGACCGTGGCCGAGCTCGAGGCGTTCGGCCCCGGCGACACCGTCCTGCTCCTGGGCGACACGCTGGCCCCCGGCGAACGGACCGGCGCGCGGACCATCGACCTCGACGGGGTCTTCCGCTTGAGGATTTTGACCGGCGACACCTCCTGCTTCCGGAGCGGCTGCGCCCAGTGGAGCGACCTGGGGGAACGCGAACTGGGAGGCAGCCTGCGCCTCCGCCTGAAGGCGGACCGCGACGGCCTCTTCCTGGAGGAACGGTGACGGGCGGCATGTCGAGGGGAACTTCTTCCGCGGCCGATTCCTGTCATGCCAACGGCGGTATCTTTTGGCGTCGTCCGACCATGGCGTCGAATGGAGCTAAATTAAACGACAAGGCCGGTCGGCGCTTCGGCCGAACGGCGCCGGCGGGCACGGAGGTCCGGAATGCATCTCGCGAAGCTTAAAATCTACGGCTTCAAGTCCTTCGCGCAGAAGGTGGAGATCGCCTTTCCGCCCAGCGGCATCGTCTCCGTCGTGGGGCCCAACGGCTGCGGCAAGTCCAACCTCGCCGACGCCATCCGCTGGGTGATGGGCGAGCAGAAGCAGAGCCAGATGCGCTCCCGCGCCCAGCGCGACCTCATCTTCGCCGGCACCGCCGACCTCTCCGCCTACAACCAGGCCGAGGTCTCCCTCCTCCTCGACAACTCCGACGGCGCGCTCCCCAGCCAGTACAGCGAGGTGCAGCTCACCCGCCGCCTGGTGCGCCACGGGACCGGCGCCGACGAGAAGATCGACTCCTACTACCTGCTCAACGGGCAGGAGTGCAACCTGCGCGACTTCCGCAACCTGCTGAAGGACTCGGGCATGGGCGCCACCTCCTACTCCATCATGACGCAGGAGATGATGAACCAGCTGCTGCGCGGCAACCAGGACGAGCGGCGCCGCCTCTTCGAGGAGGCCGCCGGCATCGCGAAGTACAAGCAGCAGCGCCGCGAGACCGAGAACAACCTCTCCCGCATTCTCGCCGACCTGAGCGTGGTGCAGGCCAAGCTGGAGGAACGCCGCCGCGCCTGGAGCCTGCAGGAGAAGCGGATGGCGAAGGCCAAGCAGGCGCGCGAGCTGCAGGGCAAGGTGAAGGAGCTCGACGTCTCCATCGCCGCCGACCGCTACCGCCGCATGAGCGCGAAGCTCGAGGCGCTGCGCGAAAAGCACGACCGGCTGCAGAACGACATCGACGAGCTGACGATCCGCCGCGACACCGAAGACATCCGCGTGAACGAGATGAAGCTCGCCGGCACCGAGGACGAACGGGCCTACCGCGACCAGCAGGCGGTGGTGAACGAGGCCGCGCTGAAGATCACCGAGCTCGAAGGCCGGCTGAACGCCGTCAACGTCTCCATCCGCTCCCTGGAGCAGTCGCGCGCCGACCGCGAGAGGGAGCTCGCCGAAATCGCCGGCGAGATCGAGAACCTCGACGCGCAGATCGGCGGCAAGGACGCGCGGCTGGAGGAGCTGGCCCGCGCCGTGGGCGAGGCCGAAGAGGGGCTCTCCCGCGCCGAGGAACGGCGCCAGGGCGCGCGCGACCGCCTGGACGAGGCGCGCGAGGCCGAGAGCGAGATCCTGCAGCGCGGGGCCGAGATCGCCAACCGCCTCTCCGGCGCCGACACGCGCGTGTCGATGCTCGAAAGGCAGATCGAGGAGGCGGCCGCGGGCGAAGGCGAGCGGGCGCGGAACCTCGAGAACCTGCGCGAGGAGCAGAACGCGCTGGACGAGCGGATCGCCGGGCTGGAGCGGGGCATCGCGGAAAGCCGCGCCCGGCTGGCCGGGCTCGAGTCCGCCGTCGCCGCGGACGAGGAGGCGGAGCGCGTCCTGGAATCCCGCGTCCCCGAACTCCGCGCCGAACGCGACGAGGCCGCGGCCCTGCGCGAACGCCGCGCCTCCGAGCGCGAGGTGCTGCTCGGCCTGGAGGCCGCCGGCGAAGGCGTGGAAGGCGGCCCCCGCGCGCTGCGCGACGAACGGTCCGGCGAGGTCGTCGGGCTGCTGCTCGACCTTCTCGAAGTCCGGCCCGAGGACGCGGAGATCGTGGAGGCCGCGCTGGGCGCCTCCGCCCAGACCGTGCTGACCGAAGACCCCGGCGCGGTGCGCGGGCTCGTCGAGTTCCTGCGCGACCGCGGCGCCGGAAGCGCCGCCGTCTCCGGCCCCGGGCGCTTCCCCGAAGCCGCCCTTCCCGAAATCGCCGACCCCGCCTGCGGCGGCCCGCTCTCCGAGCGGGTCGGGTGCGACGAGCGGTGGCGCCCCCTGGTGCGCTGGCTGCTGGGCCGCTTCCTGCGCGCGGACGACGCCGACGCCGCCTTCCGCCTGGCGCGCGAAGCCGCGCCCGCCGACCTCTGGTTCTGCGCCCCCGGCCCCCTGATGGTCCACGCCTCCGGCCTGGCCCGCGGCGGTTCCGGCGCCGGCGCCTCCGGCGGCATCCTCGCGCGCCGCTCGCGGCTCGCCGAGCTCGAAGCCGAATGCGCCGGGGCCGAATCCCGGCTCGCCGCGGCCGAGTCCGCCCTCTCCGGGGCGGAGGAGGAGCGGATCCGCCTGCGCGAATCGCTTCGCGCCCGCCGCGAGGAGCTCGCCGCGCTCCGCGACGCGCTGGCCGCGGACGAGCAGGCGCTCGCCGGCGACCGCGGCCGCGCCGAGACCTTCGGCGAACGGCGGCAGGCCCTCGAGGAGCTGGTGTGCGGCGCGCGCGACTCCATCGCCCCCCTGCGCGAAAGCCTCGCCGAGGCCCGGCGGGCCAGGGGCGGGATCGCCGCGGAGCACGAGGCCTTCCAGGCCGAGCTCGCCCGCGCGAAGGAGCGCTGCGCCGAGCTGTCGACCGCGCGCGACGCCGCCGACGAGGACTTCACCTCCGCGACGACAGCCGTCCACTCCGCGCGCGGCAACCTCGCCATCTACAACCAGAAGCTCGGCGGCATCGAGGAGCGGGTCGTCGCCGCCAACGAGCGCGCGGAACGGCTCCGCGCCCGGCAGCGCGACGAGGAAGGCCTTCTCGCCGAGGCCCGCGCGAACAAGGAGACCCTGGGCGAGGAGATCCAGGGGCTCTACGGCGGACTGGACGCGGAAAAGGAGAAGCTCGCCGTGGTCCAGGAGCGCTACGAGGCCCGCGCCGAGGAGACCCGCGAGGCGCAGACCGCGCTGCTGAACACCGAACGCCGGATCGCCGAGCTCGAGCGCTCGGGCGCCGCGGACGCCGCGGAATACTCCCGCGTCGACGTCCAGCTCGGCACGATCGTCGAGCAGACGTTCAACGACTACGAGGTCGACCTCCGCGAAGCCGACCTCTCGCAGTGGCCCGAGCCCGACGACATCGAGACGGCGAAGGCGGAGCTGGCCGACATGAAGCAGCGGCTGAAGGCGCTCGGCCCGGTCGGCGTGGACATGGAGGACTTCGAGGAGGAGAAGCGCAAGCTCGCCGACACGCAGCGCGACTTCGACGACCTCGACCGCTCCCGCGTCAGCCTGCAGCTGACGATGGACCGCCTCGACCGCATCGCGCGCGAGAACTTCCGCTCCACCTTCGAGCAGATCCGCCGCAACTTCCAGGACATCTTCACCGGGCTCATGGCCGGCGGCGAGGCCCATCTCTCGCTCGAGGGCGAGGACGAGCTCGAGGCCGCCATCGAGATCAAGGCGCGCCCCACGGGCAAGAAGATGAACTCGGTCGACGCCCTCTCCAACGGCGAGAAGGCCCTGACCGCCATCGCGCTCCTCTTCGCCATCTACCTGGTGAAGCCCTCGCCCTTCTGCGTGCTCGACGAATGCGACGCCCCCTTCGACGACGCCAACAAGGCGCGGTTCGTCGAGCTGCTCCGCCGCTTCTCGCGCCAGACGCAGTTCATCGTCATCACGCACCAGAAGCCGACGATGGCCGCCTCCGACCGCCTCTACGGCGTGACGCAGGAGGTGAAGGGGATTTCGCAGGTGGTCTCGGTGCAGCTCAACGAGGCCGCGGCCCTCGCCACTCCCTGATCCGGAGGGGAATCACTTCCAGAACCGCACGGCGTTGCGGATGCCCTGGCGCACGATGTCGCCGGAGTTGACGATGCGCTGGCTCTCCGGGTTCCCCGCCACCTGGAGCCGCACGGTCCGGCTCCCGTCGCTTCCGGCGGCGAGCCCCATGCGCGTGGCCGCGGGGAGGCGCCGCGCGGTCTCGGGGCGGATGCGCGCGTCGATCGTCGCCGAGAAGTTCCATTTCGTGTCGGCCTTTCCGCGGCCGGAGAAGTCGAACTGCGGCCCCGTGCCGGCCAGCGATCCCAGCAGCAGCGAGTCGCGCGTGACGCGCAGCCCCGCCAGGCTGATCCTGTCGAAGGAGAGGTCGGCGAACTCCGGAGCCATCCGCCGCACGAGCGGGCTCTTCTGGACCGCCAGGCCGCGCACCCGCGCGTTCGAGACGGAGGCGTTGCCGACGGCCGAGAAGGAGCGCAGCGGCGAGAGGAGCGGGGCGACGGCGTCCACGGTCGCGTCCGCCGAGCCGGAGAGGTCCAGCGGCCGCGCGACGAAGAAGTCGGCCGCCGCCTTGAGGTCGACGCCGGAGATCCGCGCGCGCACGCGGGCCCGCGGATTCCCGCGCAGGGGGATCTCGCCGTCGGCGGTCGCCTTCCCGCCCAGAAGCGAAAGGCGCGCCGAGGAGAGGACGAGACGTTCGGGCGAGACGTCGACGTCGGCCTCGACCGAGCGGAGCGTCGGCAGCGAGGTCCCGGAGAGCTCCTTCGCCTCCAGGCGCAGCCTCTTCCCGCGGAACGAGGTGCGCAGCCCGGAGACCTCCCAGCGCCCGCCGTCGGGCGAGGAGATCCTCAGCTTCCCCACGCGGATCTTCGGCCCGGCCAGCGCGGCCAGGTCGGGGCTGAGGAGCAGCTCCTTCGTCGCGGGCGCCACCTTCGCGCCGTCGTTCAGCACGGGCGTGCTCCGGCTCCAGGAGAGGTCGAGCTCCGGAATCGAGACCGAGGAGATGGAGGGATGGTCGCGCCGGCCCAGGAAGAAGAGGACGGTCTCCGGCACGCCCAGCCGCACGCGCAGCTTCGGCGCCGAGGCCTTCGTGAGGCGGGCGTAGCGGTCGCCGGGGCGGTCGAAGTCCACCTTCACGTCGCGCAGCTCCAGCGCGCCCGAGAGCGAGAGCGACACGTCCGGCGAATAGGTCATGTGGCCGTGGAGCTCCGGAAGCGCCCGCGCCAGCGCGGGGTCGATCGCCTTCGCGAAGACCCCCTGCACGTTGGCGGCCATCAGGGCGAACCCCAGGAGCGCGAGCGCGCAGGCGACGACCAGCCCGCCCAGCGACGCGGCGTTGCGCCGCCGGCCCCTTCCGCCGCCTTTCCGGCGGCGCTTTCGTCCGGATTTTCCCTTTTTCGGCAGAATCTCCATCCGCGCGCTCCGCAAATCGGTTTCTCCGCAGGCTCTATTTTAGCTACTTTCCTCCCTGGATGTCTTCTTTAGGAGAAGGAGCTTGTATGTCCCAGGTTCAGCATTTCGACGCCGCCTCTTTCGACGCCGCCCTCGCGGGCGAACTTCCCGTCCTCGTCGACTTCTGGGCCACCTGGTGCGGTCCCTGCCGCATGCTCGGCCCGGTCATCGACCAGATTTCCGACGACTACGCCGGCAAGGTGGTCGTGGGCAAGGTCGACGTGGACCAGGCTCCCGACCTCGCGGCCCGCTTCGGCATCTCCTCCGTCCCGAGCGTCAAGCTCTTCAAGGGCGGCGTGGAGGTGGCCAGCATGATGGGCGCCGCCCCCAAGGCGACCATCGCCAAGATGATCGACGCGAACGTCTGATTCTTCCGAAAGTCAGCTTCTCGGACGCCGGCGCCCCTCGGGGCCCGGCCTGATCCATTTCGCCAGCAGCGCCGGCCACTCCTCGGGGTTGGGCGAGGCGATGTTGACGTTGAAGAAGGGAAACCTGTCCTCGGGGCCGAAGCCGACGCGGCAGGGGGCCTCGGTCTTCGCGATCAGGTAGAGCAGCGGCAGCGAGGGCTCGCGCTCCAGGCAGACGACCAGTCCCGGCGGGGCCTCCACCGAGCGGACGAGGAGCTCGTCGAAGACGGGGTCGCCCACGGCGAAACGGTCGGGGTCGAGGACGTGGAGCGTGCAGCCGAAGTGGCTGGCCGAGGAGCGCTCCGGCGGCGCGAAGAGGGTCGTCTTCCCGGGCCAGGCGCCCAGCACGTTGCCCACGGCCGGCCAGCCGTCGCCGTTTTTCGAGAGGAAGATCCAGCGGTTCGCCAGCAGGGGAGGGTCCAGCGGGAAGTGGAGCCCGGCGGGGGACTTCGGCAGGCGGCGCATCAGCCACGCGCGCTGGGATTCCGGAGAGCGCCAGTTGAGCAGTTTCCAGGGGAACCGGTCGGAAAAGACCTTCGGACTCATGCGCGAAAAAATAGCAAAGGGGTCTTCTCGGCCATTTCATTCCATTTACTTTTAACGAAGGGGGAAAACGGAGATCCGGAGATGAAGCTGGCCGTCCAATCCATCATCCTCTTCCTGTTCGCGGCGGCGGGCCTCGCCCTGCGCGGCTTTTTCGCCGCGGGGGTCCTGCTCGACGATCCGTCGTACGCCCCCGTCCTTCCCTGGCTGCAGTACCTGCCCCCGGTCCTCTTCCTCCTGGTCGCGCTTCCCGCGCAGGGGCTGCTGCTCTTCTCCGACCGCCACGGCTCCACCAGCCCGCTGGGGACGCTGATGCTGACCGCCCTGGCCTGGTGCGCCACGGCGTCCGCCGCGCCGGGCGACCTGTGGGTCCGCGCCGCGGTCTTCGCCTGCGCCTTCGGCGTCGCCCGGTGCGGCGGCGCGCGGATCTCGATGCTCTTCGCCCCGATCCTCCTCTGCGCGCTCGAGTGCCTGGTCTCCCATCGCGCGCTCGGCCGGCTGGAGCCGATCCTCCCGCCGGAGCTCCAGGCGTACCTGCCCGCGCGCATGGCCGTCCGCGACATCGTCGTCGAGGCCGTCGCGGCCGAGGTCTTCGCGGTCGCCTTCGCCTGCGTCGGGCTTTCGCGCCTGGCGGTCCGCGACACGGTCAACGCGCCCGCGGCCTCGCACGCCCCCTCCGAGAACGTGGCGCGCATGGTGGACGACTGGGACGAGGACGAGAAGCCCGCGAAGGACGCCGGCGAGGCGGCCAAGTCGGCGGTGATCGCCACCTCCGGCGTCTCGCAGAAGGCGGGCGCCGCGGGCGACCGCGGCGAGCTCGACGAGGTGTTCGAGACACTCATCTTCTTCCTCAGCAAGAACTTCCGCAGCTACTCCTGCCTGGGCTACCTCTCCTCCGACGGCGGCAGGACCTTCCACCTCTCCGCCGCCATCTCGCAGGCCGGCGACAAGTTCCGCAAGGAGGCGGTCATCTCCGCGGGCAAGGGGCTGGTGGGCAAGTCCTCCCAGCGCCAGGCCGGGATCTGCTCGGGCAACGTCAGCAGCTACAACGACCACGTGGAGTACTACTACACCGGCGTGACGGTCAACTCGATGATGGTCTCCCGCGTCTTCGACGTCGAGTCGCAGAGCCTCCTCGGGCTGCTGGTGGTGGACTCGCAGATGCGCGAGGCCTTCTCCCAGGACCACAAGGCGCTGCTCGACCGGTTCGCGGTGGTCGCCTCGCAGCTGATCTCCAACGTCAAGCTGACCCAGCGGCTCAAGCGGCAGAACGCGCGCAGCCAGCAGGCCTACAAGATGGCCAACTACTTCGCGCGGCAGTCCGACGTGGCCAGCGTCCTCAAGGGGATCGTCGCCAGCTATCCGGCGATCTTCGGCGCCGACAGCTTCTACTTCTGCGACCGGACCTCCGCCGGCGTCCGCCTGGTGAGCTTCTTCGGCAAGGACAAGCCCGCCGAGGAGGGGACGGTCTTCCCGCTCGAGACCGAGAAGTCGGTGGTCTGCGAGGTCTTCCGCACCCGCTTCCCCAAGATGCTCGAGGCCGGGCAGGAGGGCTTCGGCCGCTTCGCGCCGGAGGACGGCGCCAAGACGCCCATCCACAGCCTGCTGGCCGCCCCGATCCTCGACGACTCCGGCGCCGCGACGGCGGTGGCCGTGGTGGAGAAGGGGGTGGACGACTACTTCGGCGCCGACTCGCTGGTGCTGATGCAGATCCTCAACGCCAACGCGGCCACGGCCCTGGCCAAGGCGCGCGCCTTCGCCCACCTGCAGCTGCTGGCCACGGTCGACGGCCTCACCGGCATTCCCAACCACCGCCAGTTCCAGGCGCTCCTCGACAAGGAGATCGCGCGCCACCGCAAGGCCGGCGCGGGGCTGGCGCTCCTGCTGCTCGACATCGACCACTTCAAGAACTTCAACGACTCCTACGGCCACCAGCTGGGCGACGAGGTGCTGCGCACGGTCGCGCAGACGCTCCGCCGGACCGTCCGCCCGGGCGACCACGTGGCGCGCTACGGCGGCGAGGAGTTCACCGTGATCCTGGAGCGGACCGGCGCGGAGGAGGCGGTCGCCTTCGCCGAGAAGATCCGCAGGGCGGTGGCCGACGCGCGCGTGGCCTACGAGGGCGGCGAGCTGCAGGTGACGGTCAGCGTCGGCGTGGCGCTCTACCCGGTCGACTCGCAGGCCAAGCCCGACCTCATCCACAAGTCCGACCTGGCGCTCTACGCCTCCAAGCACGGCGGCCGCGACCGGGTGACCCTCTACGGCGACGTCCCGCCCGAGGAGCTGCAGCTGGCGGAAGAGTCGCATGCCTAGGCGGAAGTTCTACGCCGTCCGCCCGCCCTACGGCCCCGCCGTCCACGACACCTGGGAGGAGTGCGCCGCCGCGGTGCTCGGAAAGCCCGGCGCGTCCTACAGGTCGTTCCCCACGCGCGAGGAGGCCGAGCTCTGGGCGAACGGCGGCGAGTCCGCCGGCCCCGCCGATCCCGGGACGCTTCTCCTCTACGTCGACGGCTCGTTCGTCGAGGGCAATCCCCGCGCGGGCTGGGGCGTGATCGCCGTCCGCGGCGGCGAGGAGCTCTGGCGCATGTCCGGAACCACGGAGCGCGACGCGCTCAGCCGCAACGTCGACGGCGAGCTGGAGGCGGCGACGCGCGCGGTGGAATGGCTCCGCGCGCATCCGCAGCCCGCGCTGCTCTGCCACGACTACGAAGGCGTCGCGCGCTGGGCGACGGGGGAGTGGAAGGCGCGGAGCGAAGTCGCCGCGAGGTACGTCGAGGCGGTCCGTCCCCTTCCTCCGGGGCTCTCCTTCCGCCACGTCGAGGCGCACGCCGGCGAGCGCTGGAACGAGGCGGTCGACTCGCTCGCCCGAAGCGCGGTCCTCGGGAAGCCCGACGAAAAGGGCGACGGAAAGAATTCGTAGATATAAAAAGAACGAACGTTCCCGCGTCCGCGCGAAGCGGCGCCGGAACCGCGCGAAAAATTTTTGAAAAAAAATCGTACGGTCCGAAAAATCTTTTGTTATATCTTTCGGTAGCACTCACTCCAACCAAGGGGAATACCCAATGGCAACTGCTAAGAAACCCGCCGCTAAGAAGACCGTCAAGAAGGCCGCCCCCAAGAAGGCCGCCGCCAAGAAGGTCGTGAAGAAGGCCGCCCCCAAGAAGGCCGCCGCCAAGAAGACCGTCAAGAAGGTCGTCAAGAAGGCCGCCCCCAAGAAGGCCGCCGCCAAGAAGACCGTCAAGAAGGCCGCCAAGAAGCCCGCCGCCAAGAAGGCTCCCGCCAAGAAGGCCGCGGCCAAGAAGCCCGCCGCCAAGAAGGC
>CADBQJ010000102.1 GCA_902796785.1 Fibrobacter succinogenes | reverse complement strand
CCGACCGTGACGGCGTCCATCAGCGTGCCGCGCACGCCGAACAGGCCGGCGTACTTTTCGACGTCGGAGTTGTAGTACTGCACGATGCCGGTGTTCGCCCACGGGGTGCGCAGGCGCGCGCCCATCGCGTTCACCTCGATGCGGTTCGCGTCCCTGGCCCCGGAGGTCCAGAAGACGTTGGCGCCCTGGAAGTGGCGGGTGTTGTCGTCGCGCAGGCCCGCCTCGGACATGGCGTTCACGCGCCGTTCCCTGAAGATCTCGGGTTCGAACTCGAGGTTCATCAGGCTCGGCGACCAGACGGTCAGGGGCGAGTGCTTGAAGTTGAAGTCGCCCAGTTCGTAGAAGACGTGTCCGTTCTGGATTCGCCCTTCCATGTTGAACCGGCGCAGGACGAGGGGATCGAGGCCTTCGTCGTAGTAGTTGTTCCAGTCCTGGTGGACGCGGAGGTCGACGATGGCGCGGAACTCCTCGCTGGCGCGGAACTCGAACGAGAGGTCCGCGCGGGTGAAGGCGTCGTTTTCGCGCGTGCCGCGCTGGTCGTCGACCAGGTCGCCGTCGGCGGTCGCGACCGAAGCCTTGCTTTCGAAGTTCCCGTAGATGCTGAAGCCGCGCTTGGTGGCCTCGATCGAGTCGAGTTTGTTCGAAAGATCGGCCTGCTGCGCGGCCACGTCCTGCGCCGCCGCGGGGACGGCGAGCAGGAGCAGGGAGAGGACGGCCATCGTGGAACGGTTCATCTTGAAGCTCGTTTTGTTCGTCATCTTTCAGCCCTCCTTAGAATTCCGCCCGGATCTTGACCTGGGTGAGGAACTGAGAGAAATCGTTGCTGACCGTCGCGGCGGCGCCGGTCGGGTCGGGGGTTTCGGTGTCGACGAGCACCTGGCCGACGCTCCACTGGGCGTAGGAGTTGCCCTTCAGGCGGTACTGGATCCCGGCGCGCCACTGCTGCTGGGTCCGTTCGACGGGGTCGTTGTCCCAGGTCGCGGCGATGCGCTGGTAGCCGCCCAGGAGGAAGAACTTGTCGTAGAACTCCCAGCTGAGGCCGGCGTTGATCATCGCGGAGGAGTAGGTGTCTTCGCTGGCCACGATCACCGTGTTGCCCTCGCCGTCCACGACGGGGACCGCGAAGGAGTAGTCGGCCTTGGTCAGGGTGTAGCTGCCGGAGAGCTGCAACTGGCGCTTCCAGCCGGCGAATCCGGCCACGTCGACCATGGCGCCGCCGCCGAACTTGGTGAACTTGGTCTTGTCGGCGTAGCCCGCCTCGGCTTCCTTTTCCTGCATCATGGCGAAGACGCCCTGCACGGCGAGCTTGCCGTTCAAGCCGCCGTCCAGGCGGAGGTCGACGCCCTGGCGGTTGGGGGTGGCGTAGCCGAAGGGCAGCATGAGCTGCAGGTCGGGGTCGGGCACGAACTTGTTCGTCCCGATGGAGTTGGTGTAGGCGTTCTGCATGTAGGGCGCCTGCTGGTAGGGCTGGTTGCGCAGGGGGGACGCCTTCGGGCGATACTGGTAGAGGGCGTCGAAGGCGCTGTAGAGGGGCGCGGCCACGCCGGCGGAGGAGAGGTCGTTTTCCACGTTCATGATCCGCTCGGCGCGGAACGTGGGCGACTGGGCCATCAGGTTGTGGAAGGAGGTGTCGACGCTGATGAACTTGCCGTTGAGGACGGCGGAGAAGAGGTCCGTCTTCCAGCCGGCGTTCAGTTCGGCGTAGATCGCGTTGCCCTCCTGCTCGTCGGGAGGCGTGATGCCGGCGACGTCGTAGTCGAGGGTGAAGACGGTGTCGGCGCCGGCGCCCGAGCCGGTGATGCTGGTCGGGGTTTCGACGAAGGAGGCGGGGTCGACGCGGAAGACGCGCTTCAGGCTGTCGATCTGGCCGCGGTTCAGGCCGGCGACCGTCTGGTGGCTCCCTTCGTTGGCCGGGGGCAGCCAGTCGTAGCTGAGGCCCGACATCGCGAATTCGCCGACCACGTCGAGGACGAGGTTCTTCATGCCGAGGAAGCCGGCGACGTCGGCGCCGCCGCGGACGGAGATCACCTTGTTGTCGGTGGCCCAGAGGTTGTCGAGATACCAGTTCTGGCCGTTGAGCGAATAACCGCTGTCGGCGCGGAGGGGCTCGTCGTTGGCGCGCCAGGTCTTGGGATCCTCGAAGGTCCAGACGAAGGAGCCGCCCACGTAGGCGTTCTTCAGCACGAGCACTTCGGTGTTGGCGCCGAAGGACCACTGCTCGAGGTCGGAGGCGACGCCGAACTCGCCGCCGTGCTTGGCGACCATCATGGCGGCGTGCTTGTTCGCGTCGAGCGTGACGAGGGTGTCGTCGAGGTATTCGGCGCGGCGGACGCGGCTGGCGTAGCCGTCGAGGCGCCATTCGACGACGTCGCCGAAGGGGATGACGGCGTTGATCTTGGCGCCCTGGAGCACGCGGTTGTTGTCGCCGACGAATTCCTCGGCCATGGCCTCATCGCGGGCCTGGGCGAAGATCGGGGCTTCCATCAGCAGCTCGAGCTCGGGCGACCAGAGGGTGAGCGGGCTCCACTTTTCCTTGAAGTCCCCCACCGCGTAGGCGATCTTGCCGAGGGCCTTGCCGTTCATCTGCGCCCAGCGCAGGTGGATCGGGCGGCTGCGGTTCGAGAAGTAGGTCTGCCAGTCCTGCTGGAAGCGGATGATCACCTCGCCGCCCAGTTCGCTCCAGGGGCGGGCGCCGATCCGGAGGTCGACCAGCGTGGACTGTTCCTTGTCGATGGTCTCGTTGTCGGGGTTCGAGAGCGAGCCGTCGACTTCGGACTTCAGGTATTCGCCTTCGGCGACCATGCCGAACTCGAGCCCGGCGCGGGCGACGATTCGGTCCCAGCGGCTCTGGAGGGACTTCTGGTCGTCCACTTCCCGAGTGAGGGGCGAGGCGGCCTGGACCGCGGCCAGCAGGCCGGCCGCGCAGACCATCGAGGCGCTTTTCATGAGCTTGTGCATCGCGGATTCCATGTAGCGGGTCTTCATGTGGCGCCTCCCTTAAAACCAGACCTTGGTTTCGACGAAGAGGGTCCCGAGAGTCACGTCGTTGTCGACGATCTTCTTCTCGTGGGCGGTCTTCAGGGTGTACGCGTCGCTCAGCTTGCCGTACTCGGCGCGGGTCAGGGGCGTCGTCTTCGACTTGTCCATCAGCTCGTCGTAGGTCGACTTGGCCTTCTTGTAGTCGGGGTCGGCCTTCAGGTCGTCGTTGGCGTCCTCCATGGAGAGGTCGGAATGGTGCGACCACTTGTAGCGGACGTGGAGGGAGGCGCGCTTGGAGAAGTCCCAGTCGAAGCCGAGGCCGAAGGCGTACTGCAGGTACTGCAGGTCGGTCTTGGCGACGTCGTACTTGTAGGACTCCACGCCGACCAGGGCGCCGTCGATCATGCGCGGGCCGAGGAGGGCGTCGGGCTGTTCGGGCACGCCGTTGTTCTTGATGGTGTTGCGCAGGGCGTTGCCGGCGTAGTAGTAGTCGAGGCCGGCCATGCCGATGATGGCGAAGTTCCTGCCGATGGCGGCGACGGGCTCGGTCATCAGGAGCGCTTCGCTCATGACCGGGGCCACGGGGTTTTCGTCTTCCTTGATGCGGGAGATCTGGTTGTATTCGCCGTAGACGTTCCAGAAGAGCCACGGGGTGATGCGGCGGCCCCAGTCCACGTTCGCGCTGAGGGAGAGCTTGCGGCTCTGCTGCAGCGCGGGCGCTTCGTAGATCGAGTCGCGGACCACCACGGCCGCGCTGTCGAGGTTGACGTAGACGGCGGAGTCGACGCGGGCCAGGATCGGGTCGTCGTCGTAGACGCCGAACTCTTCCCAGAGCTCGTAGTCGTCGCCGAAGAAGCCGCCGTCCTGCTGCATGTTCATGTGGGCGTGGTCGTTGACGATCCCCAGGCGCCCGTTGTAGGAGTCGGTGTTGTAGGGGCGGCCTTCGTCCCAGTGGCGGTCGGGTTCGGTCTTCGACCAGAAGGTGGAGCCCTTCCACCAGTCGCGGCCCATCAGCTTGTGCTGGAAGGCGATCATGTCGTTGCCCTTCTCGAGCTGCGCGTGCGCGCCGAAGCCGACGCGGAGGTAGCCGTTGGAGAGCTTGGGAATCCAGGTGAAGGTGGCGCCGATCAGGTTGCTCTGCAGCACGCTGTTGCCCACGCCGAGCTTGATGCGGTCCTTCTTGATGGGAAGGGTGTTCTGGGTGAGCGAGTAGGGCGAGTAGAAGTCGGCGCCCGCGACCAGCGCTTCCAGCTGCCAGTTGTGGACGGGGTTCTGCTTGTAGAGCTTCAGGTAGTAGGCGCCGGAGAAGTTGGTCGCCTCTTCGTCCACGGGGCTGTCGACGTCGTAGACGCGGAAGCCGGCGTTGGAGGAGTAGGCGTCGGCGATCTTCTGCACGCCGCTGACCACGTTGCTCGGGTCGACCTTGGTCGCGGCGTCCCACACGCCCTGGTCGAAGTAGGCGTCGGCGTAGGCGCTGTCGCCCTTGCCGGCGAAGCCGTAGGCGCCCATGATGCGCAGGAAGTAGGGCGTGTCCTCTTCGCCGTCCTTGCGGGCGATGAAGTCGTAGACCTCGTCGCTCATCGCGACCGGGTCGCTGTAGAGCGCCGGGAGATAGGCGTCGGCGTTGTTGGTGTTGGCCTCGGGGAGGTAGTAGAGCTTCTTCCCGCCGGCCTTCTTCTGGCTCCAGGTGCGCTTGCGCTCGTAGGAGAACGCGGCGTCGGATTCCCAGTAGAGGGTGGGGGTCAGCATGCCGACCGAGCTGATGTCGAAGATGCGCGGTTCGTAGACGACCGGGTCCTCGTCCTTGGTGAACTGGTGGGTCCAGCTCTTGTTGCCCATGCCGGCGTATTCGGCCGAGTTGGGCTGCTGGAGGAAGTCGTTGACGATGTCGTCGTGGTAGTTGGAGGCCAGGAAGCCGATCGCCAGGTTGGCGTTGG
>CADBQJ010000101.1 GCA_902796785.1 Fibrobacter succinogenes | reverse complement strand
GCCCCTTCGGCGGGCTTTTCGCCCTCGGCGGGAGCTTCGCCCTCGGCGGGCTTCTCCTCGGGCTTGGGGGCCTCCTCGGCCTTCTTCGACTTCTTGTCCTTCTTGCCCTTCTTCTCGGGAGGGTTCTTCTTCTCCTCTTCCTCGCGGCGGAGCTTCTCCTCCGTCTCGTAGAGCATCGACCAGGCGTTGAACTGCGCGAAGATGTCGGCGTCGAAGGCCATCGGGTCGGACTTGGCTTCGCGGAAGAGCGAGCCCCATTCGTGGATGACGCGGTCGCGCGCGGCCGCGAAGAGGACGTCGACCATCTTGCGGTTGTCCTCGGTCGTCACGTGGCCGATCACCTGGTGGTCGAGGATGATGTCGCTGCCGTCGAAGGGCGGACGCTTCTGCGCCTCGAGGCGCGGGTCGTTCTTCTCGGAGATCTGGAAGTGGTCGATCAGCAGGCCGCCGCTCCACGGAGGCGAGACGCAGAGGTCCACGTCCTGCGGATTCACGCCGAGACGGTGGTAGACGTCGTCGAGGGTGCGGCGGATCCACTGCCGGGGAGTGATGCCTTCGAGCGCGCCGTCGGGGTCCTTGGAGGCCTCTTCGCTGGCGATCTGCCCGTCGCGGATGACGCCCTTGCGCAGTTCGACCAGAGTCGCCTTTTCCACTTCGATCCGGCCGTCGGCGAAATGGTGGGTGAGCACGGCCTTGATCGCCTGCGAGCCGATGTCCACGCCAAGAGTGTGGCTTTCACCCTTGATCTGTTCGATTAAAGTCGGCAACGTAATCACGCGCTTGCATTCTCCGGGAGCGTACTCTCTCTATATCTAACTTCAAAACTTGGCGGCCGTCAAGTGATTTTTCGACTTATCTTGAGAAAAAACGGGGACTTACGCAAGATGTGGTTTCTTTAGCCGGAGACCTTGCGGCCGCGGTCGAAGACGTAGCGGACCAGTCTTTCCCGTTCGGAGGTGGCCAGATCGGCGAATTCCACGCTCTGGGAGAAAAGCCCCTCCCCCGTCCCGATTTGGCCGGAAACGCGCAAAACCCTGGCCCGGACGCGCTCGAAACGGTGGGAGCGCAGCGCGAAGGTCAGCTCCACCTCCTGCCCGGATTCGAGCGGACGGGCCGTCTTGAAGGAGCAGCCGCCCCCGGACATGTCGCTCAAATAGCCCAAAATCGGCTTCGTTTCCGCGCCGTCGCGCGACAGGGGGCGGACGGTCACCTCCTCGCAGAGGGGGACGCGGACCCAGTTGCGCTGCTGCGACTGCTCCACCTCGAGCGTGTGCTCCATCCGGACCAGCGTGGAGGAGAGGTCCCGGATCCGCGCGGGGATGCGGTAGTCGCCGTCGGCGCGGCGGACGCGCACCACGATCATCTCGCCCGCCTTGAGCGGGACGCCGTTCACCCGGCGCAGGCTCCAGGAGCGGTCGTCCGCCTCCTCGACGATGGTGGCGAAGGAGGTGGGGTTCCCGGCGACGGCGAAGGAGACGCGCGTGCCCGCGGAGAGCTGGCGCGTGGAGCAGAGGGAGGCGTCGTCGCCGAGCTGCGCGAAGCCGAGCATCTCGCGGAGCGCGCGGAGGTCGTCGTAGACCGCGGCGGAGGGGCGGTGGGCGGCCAGGAACCGGTCGAGCGCCGTCTCGAAGAGCTGCGGCGAGGCGAAGAGCCCCTCCGCGCCCGAGACGCTGACGTAGGGCATGAGCGCCTCGAGCAGCCGGAGCTGCGAGGCGGAGGCGCGCCAGAGGGAGGCCTGGTCGCGGAAGCGGCGGATGGCCGCGCGCTTCTTCCGCCGCTCGATGAGCAGCGCCTTGCGCGTCTCCCAGAGGACGACGGCGAGGACCGCGCCCAGCAGGACGAGCCCGGGCGGCCAGAAGAGATTCCGGAGGAACTCGGTCACGCGGCTACCTGCGGCGGAAAAGGGCCGTCACCAGAAGGAAGAACGCCAGCGCCGCCGCGGAGACGAAGCCCAGCAGCCCCAGGATCGGCATGCCGCGCACCAGCGGCGGAAGGCCGGCGTGGAGCACCAGCGACGAGCTGATCAGCAGCGACGAGAGGACGATCGCCAGCCCCATGCGGTCCGCGGAGTCGCGGATGCTGGAGCGCAGGCCGTCGAGCCCGCCGTGCTGGAAGCGGATCTTGAGCTCGCCCCGGCGCGTCTGCCGCACCAGCGCGAGCGCCTCGTCGGGCAGGCCGCGCAGCGCGACGGCCGCGTCGCCGAAGTCGTCCGCCAGGCCGCGCGCGAGGACGTCGGGCCGGAACTTGCGCAGCACCAGTTTCCGCACGAAGGGCTCGATCTCGCGGACGACGTCGTATTCCGGGTCGAGCCGGCGCGAGATCCCCTCGAGCGAGACGAGCGCCTTGAGGAGGAGGAAGTAGACCGGGTGGACCTGCACGCGGTGCTTGGAGAGGAGCCGCACGAGCCCGGCGAAGACCTTGCCGACGTCGAGCTCGGAGCTCGGGACGGAGCCGAAGGCCAGGAGCAGGGCGTCCACGTCGGCGCGGAAGAGCTGGAGGTCCGGGGCCTCCACGCTCGACATCCGCTGGAGGGCGCGCGCGAGGCCGCGGGAGTTGCGCTCCTCGAGCGCGACGAGGAGGTCGGCCAGGCACTCCTGCTGCTCGACGGAGAGGTTGCCCACCGAGCCGAAGTCGAGGAAGCAGATCCGCTCGCCGGGGAGGACGAGGAGGTTGCCCGGGTGGGGGTCGGCGTGGAAGAAGCCGCTGTCGAAGATCTGGCGCAGGACGAGGTCGCTTCCGACGCGGGCGAGCCGCGGCAGGTCGTACCCGGCCGCGCGCAGGGCGTCGACTTCGGAGATCTTGATCCCCTCGACGAACTCCTGGACGATCAGCTCGCCGTTCGAGAGGTCGGAGTAGAGGCGCGGCACGCGCAGCGTGGGCTCGCCGCCGTAGCGCTCGGCGAACCGGCGGAGGTGGCTCGCCTCCACGCGGAAGTCGATCTCCTGGCGGACGTTCTGGTCGAACTCGGCCACCACGGGAAGCAGGTGGAGGCTGCGGAAGGCGTCGAAGCGGCCGTCGGCCCAGGCGGCGAAGTTCTGGAGGATCTCGAGGTCGGCCTCGACGATCTGCGGGATGCGCGGGCGGCGCACCTTGATCGCCACGCGGGCTCCCCCGTCGCGCAGGACGCCCGAATGGACCTGCGCCATCGAGGCGGCCGCCACGGGGACGGGGTCGAGGCTTTCGAGCACCTCGCGCCACGGGCGGTTCCAGGCCCGCTCGAGGATCGCCTCCACCTCCTCGAAGGGGAAGGGGGCCACGCGGTCCTGGAGGTGGCCCAGCTCCTTGAGCAGCGGCGGCGGGACGAGGTCGGGGCGGTTGCTCAGCAGCTGGCCGAACTTGACGAAGGTGGGGCCGAGCCCCTCGAGCAGCATGCGGATCCGCTCCCAGCGGGAGCGCTCCATCACCGCGGGGTCGATGCGCAGCCGGAGCGACTTGACCAGGCCGCGCAGGCGGGTCTCGGCGACCACGTCCTCGAAGCCGTAGCGCACGGCCAGCGCGAGGATCTCCCGGAGGCGCTGGAGATGGCGGTAGGTGCGGTCGACTTTGAAGAGCGGGATCATCTTCTCCGAAGATAGGTAATCCGCGCGCGGGGAGGACGCGTCACCGGACGAAGGCGGAGCGGATCCAGCGGTCGAAGTAGCCCTCGGGGTCGGCGAGCACCCGGTCGGCGAGGGCCACCTCCTCCCCGGCGGGGAGGGAGCGGAGGATTCCCGCGAGGACCTCGGCGGAGAAGGCGCGCTGCGCCTCTTCCGCGGCGGAGCGGCAGCTGAGGTGCCACGGCTCGGGCGCCACGGGGCATGCCGCGGAGCCGCGTTCTTTTCCTTCGTCGGCGAAGTAGGGACGCGCGAAGGGCGTCCCGTCGCCGACGGTCGAGTCGAGCCAGGCGCCGAGCAGGGCGAAGGGGCCGCCCGGCGCGTACTCCTCCGGGACGAGCCTGACGTCGTAGCCCGCGGGCCGGGCGGCCGCGTCGATCACGTCGACGTCGGTCCCCCAGTGGTGGCGCGAGGCGCCGGGCAGCGCCGACCAGACCGAGAGGGCCTCGAGCAGCTCCGCGGGCGCGTAGTCCGCGGGCGAGACGATCTCGCCGGCGCGGTTCCGCAGCGGCAGCTCGCCCGAGACCTTGCGGTTCCAGATGGAGCGCTGCCGCGCGAAGGAGCGGTATCCGGAGATCACCTTGAGGTCGATCCCCTCGCGCGCGGCCTCGGCGCGGAGCGCGAGGAGCGCCTCGGCCGCCTCGGGCCGCAGGACGAAGGGCTCGGAGCGGTCGTCGCGCCCGTCGAGCTCGGACGGCGCGGGAACCAGGCGGCCGATCGCGCGCCCGGCGAGCTCCTCAGGGGTCCACGAGGATTCCATAGCCGTCGCATTCCTCCGGATAGACCGGGATGAAGTTGGTCCCCATCCGCTCCCAGGGCATCTTCCGCCGCGCGAAGGTGCGGTCGGCCCTGGGGTCGCGCGCGCTGGCCATCACCAGCCCGTCGCTCTTCAGCAGCTCGCGGATCTCGGCGATCTGGCGCTTCAGCCGCTCCATGCGCGCCCCTTCGAGCTTCGGCGTGGCGATCATCCGCTTGTTGTTCGGGTTGATCCAGCTCCCCCGCTCCTTGAAGCCGAGGTGGAGGTGCGGGCCGGTGCTGCGCCCGGTGTTGCCCACTTGTCCGATCACCTGGTGCGATCCGACCTTCGAGCCGACGGAGACTCCGCGGCGGTGGAGGTGCATGTACCACGACTCGGAGCCGTCGGCGTGGCGCACCGCGACCTTGTTGCCCGAGAGCGGGTCGAAGGCCGAGACCGTCACGACGCCGGGCGCCACCGCGTAGACCGGCTCGCCCACGCGTCCGCGGTAGTCGATGCCGTGGTG
>CADBQJ010000100.1 GCA_902796785.1 Fibrobacter succinogenes | reverse complement strand
GCCCTGGCAGCCAGTGGTGCCGCCAACAGTGACCGTACCAGGGGTCTGATAGGTCGCGGGGCTCAGCTTGGTGCAAGCACCGGTCTTCGTGGTGTTCTGTTCGCTCACGCGACGCAGAATTTCAGCAGTGCTGTTCGGCACGCAAGTCGCCCAAACCGAAGCGTTGCCGCAGTCGCCGATCTTGACCTTGGAGGTCGCGTTGGCGATGCCAGCAGCCACGTTTTCGTCGGTGATGGCCACTTCGTCATAGGTGAAGTACTGCGAGCCTTCGGGCTTGACGAAGGTGATGGAGACCATCGTGCCGATCTTGGACTTTTCGGCGATGTAGGCCTGCTGCAGGGTTTCGTAGGTCTTCAGCACCTGGGGCGCTTCAGAGACCTTGGACTTGTCGGACAGACCGAACATCTTCGGGACGGCGATACCGGCCAGGATGCCCAGAATGACGACGACGACCATCAGTTCGATGAGGGTAAAGCCTTTCTGCTTCATGTTTCTTCTCCTTTGAGGTTGGTGCACCGGGGGAGGCGCACATGGGGTTACCACACTTCCAAATGTAAACCGTTTTTTCCAAAAGCGTTAGCGTTTTTCTCTCCAGGAAACTTTTTTTCAACTTTTCTTCCTAAAAATTCCAAAAATTTCAGCCATTTTTCCGCCTTTGCCACCTTCGAAGGTAAATGAACGCGAAACATTCGTTCCGCGCCGACGGAATATCTCTTGCTCCCGAGGTAGACGATGACTCGCGCTTCGCGAAGAAGTCGACGATGGAGGCGAGGCTCGCGGTCGCCCCGAATTTTGCCAGTTAAGACGGGTTTTCCGTGATTTTTTCTCGAAACACCGTCTTAAAGGTCGAAATTCGGACGTAAAAAGCGACAAAAGCGCCAAATGTTATCTTTAAGGCAATGGCCCGTTTTCCCGATTTCCACGCCTTTTGCCGCGCGTTTCTGTGCGCCGCGGCGGCGGTCTGGGCCGCGGAAAGCGGCGCCGCGGCGCAGTCCGCGCCTCCCGTCCGGGAAGCTCCGGGCGCCGCTCTGAACGAAGTCTCCGACCTGATCGACTCCCTCGACTTCGCCATACATAACGAGACGGACTCCGTGCGCCGCGAGATTCTCTCGCGCGACCAGCTCTTCCTCTGCGCGCAGGCCGACTCGCTGAAGGCGGCCCTCGAGGCGCGGGCGAGCGAGGCGGAGGCCGGCGCGGAATCCGCCGAGCCCGGCGAGGCGGAGGAGCGCGGGGCGACGCCGAGCGACGGCGCGAAGGGCGCGGTCGCGGCGGTGGTCGTGGTCGCGCTGCTGGTTCTCGCCGCGGCCGCGGCCGGAGCGCTGCTTCTTCTCAGGGCGCGGCGCGGGCGGCGGGGCGGCAGGCGTTCCTCCTCCGATCTTCCCTTCGCCCCGCGGTCGGCGGCGCGCGACCGTTCCGCGCTCCGCGACGCGGAGAGCGGCGCCGGGGCGGCGGCTGCGGAAGCGCCGCGCGAAGGCGGCGCGCTCAACACCGAGTCTCTCGTGCTGCAGCCGCTGCGGCCCGAGCCCAAGGCCGAACGCGGAGAGCGCGTCTTCGTCGACTCGCCCGCGATCGCGTCGCCCGACGCGGAGAGCGCGGCGGAGGAATGGGCGCCCGCGCAGGAGGCGGAGCCGCGCGAAGCGCGGGACGTCCGGCCCGAGGAGGATGTCCGGCCCGCCGAGGTTGTCCGGCCCGAGGTGCCCCAAGAGGTCGCCGCGCCGGAGTCCCCTTCTTCCACCGATGAAGAAGACGCCGCACCGGAAGAAGTCGCCGCGCGGGAAGAGGCGGGCGCGCCCGACGCGCTGTCGCCCGCGGCGCTGACGCGGCTGGAGCAGGAGGACCGGCTGAAGTCGGACATCCTGAAGCTGGTCCACCGCGGCTACACCGAGTCGGACATCGCGCGGCGCCTGCGGATGCCGCAGGAACAGGTCAGCCAGGTGATCCGGCTCTACCGCGAACGCGGGGAGTGAGCCGCCGTGCCGCGCTACCGCTTCAAGACGGAATACGACGGCGCTCCGTTCCGCGGCTGGCAGGTCCAGCCCGGCGAGCCCACCGTGCAGGAGACGCTGCAGCGCGCGATCGCAACGGTCGCGCGGCAGGAACCGGTCCACGTGATGGGTTCGGGACGCACCGACGCGGGGGTCCACGCGCTGGCGCAGGTGGCCGCCTTCGACCTGGAGCGCGAGATCGACCCGCGCAAGCTGGAGCTGGGCGTGAACGCGCTGGTGGCCCCGTCGGTCTGCGTCTACGACCTGGAGCGGACGCGCGACGACTTCCAGCCCCGCTTCGACGCGCTGGAGCGCCGCTACCTCTACACGGTGCTGACGCGCCGCTCGCCGCTGCTGGCCGCGCGCGCCTGGTTCGTGCCCGACCCGCGGCTCGACCCGGAACGCATGGCCGCGGAGGCGCCGCTCTTCCTGGGCGAGCGCGACTTCCGCCCCTTCTGCCTTCCGCGCGAGGACCAGCCGAACACCGTCTGCGACATGCGCGAGGTTTCGGTGACGGTCGCCGACGGCCGGATCGAGGTGCGGCTGCGCGCCAACCGCTTCCTGCACCACCAGGTGCGCGCCATGGTCGGCCACCTCGTGGAGGTGGGCTGCGGCCGGATGGCGCCCGGCGACGCGACGCGCGTCCTCGCCGGCGAGATCCCCGGCATGCGCCACTGGGCCCCCGCGCGGGGGCTCGCGCTGGAGCGCGTGGTCTATCCCGATTATTGAGGGGGCGGCCTCCGTTTCCATTATATTTAGGCACAGGCCGCCCGGCGCGGGCGGCGAGGCTCTTTTTCGGAAAAGGAATCGACGATGAACCGCGCACCCACCGGCCGTTTCGTGGCCGCGATCGTCCTGGGGCTCCTCCTGGGCGGCATCCTCGGCGAATGCTTCGGCTTCTTCTTCGGCTGGGTCGGCGAACTGGCCGGCGCCGGCTGGGACAACAACCTGCGCAACCTCTGCGTGCAGTCCTTCGACCTCGACCTGGGCTGGGCGAACCCGCTGAAGATCGACCTGAACCTGGTGAAGTTCTCCCTGGGCCTGGGCATCAAGTTCAACCTGATGAGCGTGCTGGGCATGGGCCTGGCCGTCTACGTGGAAAAGTGGTCGCGCAGCAAGTGACCGCCCCGAGGATTCCGACGCGATGAAGACCTTGACGACGATGCTGGAAGAACTCTCCTCGGGGGCCGTCACCTCCGAGGCCCTCGCGCGGGCCGCGCTGGACTGCGCGAAGGCGAACGCCTCCGACAACGCCTTCGTCTCGCTGGACGAGGAGGGGGCGATGGAGGCCGCGCGCGCCTCGGACGCCCGCCGCGCCGCCGGAAAGGCGACGGGCGCGCTGGACGGCGTCCCCGTGGCCGTGAAGGACAACATCCTGGCCAAGGGCCAGCTCTGCACCTGCGGCTCGAAGATCCTGGAGAACTTCGTCGCCCCCTACGACGCCACCGCCGTGGCCCGCCTGCGCGAGGCCGGCGCCGTGATCGTGGGCAAGACCAACATGGACGAGTTCGCCATGGGCTCCACGAGCGAGACCTCCGCCTCCGGCGCCGTGACGAACCCCCGCTGGCCCGACCGCATCCCCGGCGGCTCCTCCGGCGGCAGCGCCGCCGCGGTGGCGCGCGGAACGGTGGCGGCGGCCCTGGGCTCCGACACCGGCGGGTCGATCCGCCAGCCCGCGGCCTGCTGCGGCGTGGTGGGGTTCAAGCCCACCTACGGACGCGTCTCCCGCTGGGGCCTGGTGGCCTACGCCAGCTCGCTCGACCAGATCGGCCCGGTGGCCGCCTGCGTGGAGGACGCCGCGCGCGTCTACGACGCGATCGCCGGCCACGACGCGCACGACAGCACCTCCGCCGACCGCCCGGCCGAGCCGACGCTGCCCGACCTGAAGAACGGCTCCGCGAAGGTGCGCATCGGCGTGCCGCGCGAATGCTTCGGCGAGGGCGTGGACGACGAGATGCGCCAGACGCTGCAGAAGGCGCTCGACGACCTGAAGGCCGAAGGGGCCGAGCTGGTCGACGTCTCGCTCCCCTCGCTCAAGCACGCCATCGCCTCCTACTACATCATCGCCACGGCCGAAGCCAGCGCCAACCTCTCGCGCTTCGACGGCGTGCGCTACGGCCACCGCTCCGCCGAGGCGAAGGACCTGGAGTCGCTCTACCGCAAGTCCCGCTCCGAGGGGTTCGGCGCCGAAGTGCGCCGCCGCATCCTGCTGGGGACCTACGTGCTGAGCTCGGGCTACTACGACGCCTACTACATGCAGGCGCAGAAGGTCCGCCGCCTGGTCGCCGACGACTTCGAGAAGGCCTTCGGCTCCTGCGACCTGATCGCCACCCCGGTCCTCCCCGGCGCGCCGATGAAGCGCGGCCAGGGGCTGCAGGACCCGCTGGCGATGTACCTGACCGACGTCTTCACCGTCAGCCTGAACCTGACCGGCCTTCCCGGCGTCTCCGTCCCCGTCGGAACCTGCGGCGGATCGAGCGCGGGGCTCCAGCTGATCGCCCCCTCCTTCGAGGAGAAGCGCCTGCTGCAGTGCGCCTGGAGAATGGAGCGGCTGCGCCTCTAGTCCCGGAGCACCCATGGCCCGACGCCCGCTCGTCTGCGTTCTCGCATCCGCGCTGCTGGCGTTCTCGGGCTGTTCCTACATGCCCCAGCGGATGGGCTACGACCGGAACACGGGCACGTGGCCCGACCCGGTCTACCGCACGCCCGAGGAGCGCGCCGCCTCGCCGGCGGGCATCTCCCGCGGCGGGGACTCCGCGCCTGCCGCCGTCTCGCGCGACGGGAAGTCCGCGCCCGCTCCCGCGGCGAACCGCTCCCTCACCGCCGACGAACAGTCGCTCCGCAGGATCATCAAGCCCTGGATGGGGACCCCCTACGTCTACGGCGGCTCGACCCGCCAGGGGACGGACTGCTCGGGCTTCGTCCTGAACGTCATGCGCGACTGGGCGGGCATCTCGCTCCCGCGCACGGCCGAACAGCAGGCCAAGCTGGGCCGCCCGGTCTCCTCCGGAAGCCTGCAGGCGGGCGACGCGGTCTTCTTCGGCTCCTGGAACCGCGTGGAGCACGTGGGGATCGCCCTGGGCGACGGCACCTTCGCGCACGCCTCCACCTCGAAGGGGGTGACGGTGACGCCGCTTTCCGCCCCCTACTGGGCCAAGCGCTACAAGGGGGCGCGGCGCTTCTGAGCGTTCCCCGCCCGATTGCTACTTTTGGTCCATGGCCGAAGTCGTCGCATACCAGGGAGTTCCGGGCGCCTACAGCGAAAGCGCCTGCCTCCACCTGTTCGGCACGGGGTGCAGGCCCCTTCCCTGCGAACGGTTCGAGGACATCTACGAGGCGGTGCTCGACGGACGCGCCGACGGCGGCGTGGTCCCCGTGGAGAACACCACCACCGGCACCATCCACCCGAACGACGACCTGATGATGCGCTACCCGGTCCACATCGTGGGCGAGGTGAAGCTGGTCATCGAACACTGCCTGCTGGCGCCGAAGGGCGTGGGGATCGACGACCTGACGGGCGTGAAGTCGCACCCGCAGGCGCTGGCGCAGTGCAGCGACTTCTTCGCGGCGCATCCCGCCATCAAGGCGATTCCCGAGTTCGACACCGCTGGCTCGGCGCGCATCGTCGCGCAGGAGAAGGGAACGACCGGCGCCATCGCCTCCGCGCTCGCCGCCGAGGAGTACGGGCTGGACATCCTGCAAAAGAACCTGGAGAACCAGCGCGACACGAACATCACGCGCTTCTTCGCCATCCGGAAGACGCCGGGCGAGCATCCCGAGCTCGGGACGAAGTGCTCGATCGTCTACATGCCCGTCGGCAACCGCTCCGGGCTGCTCTACAACGCGCTGAGCGCCTTCGCCGTGCGCAACCTCGACCTGCTGAAGATCGAGTCGCGCCCGCGCCCCGGCCGCCCCTGGGAGTACGTCTTCCAGCTGGACTTCCGCGGGAACGCCGCGAACCCCGCCGTGCAGCAGGCCTTCGAGGAGCTGCGCCTGGAGGGCGGCGAGGTGCGGCTGCTGGGCAGCTATCCCGAAGGCGAGACCAAGCGCCTCTTCTCCTCGCGCGACCGGATTCCGGAGGACCCGTGAGCGGCGGATCCCCCCGCGTGGAGCGCTTCGTCTCGCGCGGCGAGGAGGAGACGCTCGAGTGGGCGCGCGCCTTCGGCAGGACGCTCCGCAGCGGGGACTGCTTCCTCCTCTCGGGCCCCCTGGGCGCCGGCAAGACCGTGGTCTGCAGGGGCATCGCGCAGGGACGCGGCTTCTCGGGCCGCACCGGGTCGCCCACCTACGCCATCGTCCGCGAGTACCGCTGCGAGCCCCCGATCTACCACGTGGACCTCTACCGCCTGCCGGAAGGGGCCGACTGGGAGGAGATCGGGCTGGAGCACTACCGCTTTTCCGACGCCATCACGCTGATCGAATGGCCCGAGCGCCTCGCGGGGCTCGACCTGGAGGTCACCGGCCGGATCGAGCTGACCCCCGGCGGGCCCGACGAGCGGACGATAGTTGTAATTAGGGATTAGGGATCAGGGATTAGGGATTAGTGCGGACAGTCGCCTTCGGCAAGGAATGAAAAGGGCTCCTTTCCGGAGCCCCTTCTTTTATCCTGGCGCGCAGCGCGATGCCTCGCACTGAAACCTAGAGGGCCTTGATCTCGTCCTCGGAGAGACCGGAGATTCGAGCGACTTTTTCGATGGAATCACCGTCGGCGAGCATCGCCTTGGCCATTTCGCGCTTCGCGTCGGCGGCACCTCGCGCTTCGCCGCGAAGTTCGGCGCTGGCGAGCCGGCAATCGATCTCTTCCTGCGTCACCATCTTCGCCTCCTGGAAAATTAGGGATTAGGTCTCAGGGATCAGGGATTAGTGCGTATAGTCGCCTTCGGCTTGGGAAAGGATTACAACGCGCGGATTTCGTCTTCGGAGAGGCCGGAGGAGTTGGCGATGATG
>CADBQJ010000099.1 GCA_902796785.1 Fibrobacter succinogenes | reverse complement strand
GATGGGGGCGATCACCACGGTCACGATCGAGAGGAACATCGACGCCACGTCCACGTTCACGGTCGCGCGCAGCAGCAGGTAGGCGATGGCCGGGGTCAGCAGCGGCGCGAGGAGCGTGTTCACGGCCGTCATCCCCACGGAGAGCGCCGTGTCGCCGCGCGAGAGGTAGGTGATCACGTTGCTCGAGGTGCCGCCCGGGCAGGCGCCCACGAGCACCACGCCCGCCGTCAGCGCCGGGTCCAGCCCGAAGGCCCTCGAGAGGCAGAAGGCGAAGAAGGGCATCAGGAGAAACTGCGCCGCGCACCCGGTCAGCACGTCGCGAGGGCGCCTGAAGACCGGCGCGAAGTCGCCCGGCTTGAGCGCGAGCCCCATCCCGAACATCACCACCGCCAGCAGGCGGTTCACCCAGCCCAGCTCGATCCAGAGACAGGTCTCCGGAACGAACAGCGCCAGCGCGGCGACGGCCAGCACGACGACCGCCATCGCGCGGCCCAACAGCTCTCCGATCTTCTCCAGGACGTGCATGCTCGCCTGCCTTTTCCCCGTCCCCGGCCCCTAGTCCCTATTTAACAACTCCGGGTGCCTTTCCGCGATGCGGCGCGCCCAGTAGACGAACGGGGTGTCGAGCAGCGACGTGACGACGAAGATGCAGTAGCCGAAGACGAGGATCTCGCCGATCGTCCCCCAGGGGAAGACCCCCGCGAAGGCGAGCAGGTTGAAGACCAGCACGTTGACCAGCTGGCTGACGAGCGTGGAGCCGTTGTTGCGCATCCAGAGGAAACGCTTGCGGTCGCCGGACTTCCGCTCCGTCCAGCTCCAGATGCGGTGGTAGGCCCAGACGTCGTAGGCCTCGCAGACCGCGTAGGCGAAGAGGCTGGCGAGCATGACGCGCGGGGTGTTGGAGAAGACCGCGCGGATCGGCCCGGCCATCGTGTCGCCCTCGGCGGGGACGTAGAGGAACCAGCTCTGCGAGATCAGGATGAAGGTGACGTTGGCGAGGATGCCGATCTTGACGCAGCGCCCGGCCTCCTTCTTGCCGAAGATCTCGCTCATGACGTCGGTCGCGAGGAACGACGAGGCGAAGATCACGTTGCCGAGCGTGGTGTCGAGCCCGAAGGCGTGGACCAGGATCAGCACCTCGATGTTCGCGGCGATGGTGCAGATGACTGTCCAGGCGAAGAGCCCCTGCTTCCCGAAGAAGCGGAAGAAGCCGACGAGCCCGCCGAAGAAGACGGCGATGGAGGCGACGAGGACGATTTCGTTCTGGAAGGGCATGCTCATTTCCTCCGGTCGACGGCGGCGAAAAGGCGGCTCTTCGCGAACTCCTCGTATCCGGCGCCGGGCCGCGCGAAGTTGGCGAAGGGAATCAGCGAGATGCCGCCGCGCGGGCGGAAACGCCCCTCGACCTCGATGTACTTGGGGTCGAGCAGCTTCGCCAGGTCCTTCATGACGATGTTGACGCAGTCCTCGTGGAAGTCGCCGTGCTCGCGGAACGAGAAGAGGTAGAGCTTGAGCGACTTGGACTCGACGAGGAAGGCGTCGGGCACGTAGTCGATCCGCAGCTCGGCGAAGTCGGGCTGGCCGGTCTTGGGGCAGAGGCTCGTGAACTCGGGGCAGACGAACGAGACCATGTAGTCGTTCCCGGGGTGCTTGTTCGCGAACTTCTCCAGCAGGCCGGGGTCGTAGTCGGAGGGGTAGGCGGTGGCCTTCGCGCCGAGCAGGGCGAGGCCTTCGAGTTCGGATTCGGTTCGCATGGGGGCTCCTAGTTTTGGTTTATGGGCCCGCGGAACGCCCGCGCCCAAGGTCAGGATGGAATTTCGAACTGACGGGGGAAAGATAGCTTTTTAGGGATTAGTGCGGATAATGGCCTTCGGCAATGAAAAAGAAGGGCTCCTTTCCGGAGCCCGTTTTTCTTCCATCAAGCGCGCAGCGCGATACTACGCACTGAGACCTGAGACCTGAGACCTAGCTACTAATTCTGCACTGAGACCTGAGACCTAACCACTGGCCACTAAGCTATTTTTTGGCCCATGGAAAACAGCGCCGCAACCGCCGCGATCGCCGACGAGCTCCTCGAGAAGCTCTCCGGCGTCTCCGCCTCCGTCTCGCCCTGCCTCTACGACCGCGCCGCCTGCGAGCGGCTGGCCCCCCTGGTCGCCCGGATCCGCGAGCTGAAGCGCGAGAAGAACGCGACGATCCTCGCCCACACCTACACCGGCTCGGAGATCGTCGCCGGCGTGGCCGACTACACGGGCGACTCCTACATGCTCTCCAAGCGGGCGTCCGAAACCGAGAGCGACGTCATCGTCTTCGCGGCCGTGCGCTTCATGGCCGAGACGGCCAAGCTCCTCAACCCCAAGAAGCGCGTGCTGCTCCCCGCGACGGACGGCCGCTGCTCCCTGGCCGACAGCGTCACCGCCGAACAGGTGGCCGAACTCCGCAGGGCGCATCCCGACCACGTCTTCGTCTGCTACATCAACACCACCGCGGCGGTCAAGGCCCAGTGCGACGTCTGCGTCACCTCGGGCAACGTCTTCAAGGTGGTCGAGCGCATCCCGAGCGACAAAATCTTCTTCCTGCCCGACCGGCTGATGGGCCAGAACCTCCGCAACGAGCTGGCGAAGCGCGGCGTGAAGAAGGAGATCCTGACCACCGACGGCGCCTGCCACGTCCACGAATCCTACGACCCCGAGCTGCTCGACTTCCTGCGCCTGCGGAACCCCGGGCTGAAGGTCCTCTCCCACCCCGAGTGCTCCGAGGAGATCGCCGCCCGCTCCGACGTGGTCGGCTCCACCGAGCAGATGCTCCGCTACATCGCCGGCTCGTGCGACGACCGCTTCATGCTGCTGACCGAATGCGGCCTGGCGGCGCGCGTCCAGTGCGAATACCCCGGCAAGACCTTCGTGGGCTCGTGCCAGATGTGCCGCTACATGAAGTCCAACTCGCTCGAGGGGATCCTCCGCGTGCTCGAGAACCCCGCCCCCGGGGACGAGGTGACGGTGCCCGCGGACGTGGCCGAACGGGCCCTGGCCTGCATCCGGAAGATGTTCGAACTGGCGGAGGGGTGAGATGACGGCGGCACGCGGCGCGATCGGCAAGCTGGTCTACCTGGGAATCATCGTCTTCGGGCTGCTGACGGTCATGCCGGTCTGGTGGGTCGTCACGACCTTCATGAAGGACCGCTCCCGCGTGGGCTGGCCCATGACCCCGTTCCACTGGTTCCTCTTCGCCCTGCTGGGCGTGAAGGTCGAGGCCCGCTACCCCGAGGGGTTCGATCCCCGGCGCAGCGCCGTGATCCTCTCGAACCACCAGAGCTGGCTCGACATCCCGCTGGTGACCGGCTGGGTGCGGCCCGTCGGCTTCCTCGCCAAGAAGGGGCTCTACAAGATCCCGCTGCTGGGGATCCCGATGCGCCGCGTGGGCTGCATCCCCGTGGACCGCAAGGACCGCAAGGCCAACGCGCTGATCGGCCCGAAGATGGCGGAGATGATCGGGAAGGGCTACTCCTACGGCGTCTTCCCCGAGGGGACGCGCTCCGTGGACGGCTCGCTGAACAAGTTCAAGACGGGGATCTTCAAGATCGTGGCGGGGCAGCCGCTGGAGGTCTGGCCCGTGACGATCGACGGCGCCTGGAAGGTGATGCCGAAGAACCGCTTCGGGGTCTTCCCGGGCGAGGTCAGGGTGACGGTCCATCCCGCGATTCCCGCCGGGGAGACGGCCCGGATGGAGTGGAACGAGCTGCACGACCGCGTCCGCGCGGCCATCGCCTCCGCCCTTCCCGCCGAGGCCTCCGCGCCGAAGGCCGAAGAGGCCCCCGCGTCCTGAAAAAGCCGCGAAAAGCCGAAAAAACCTTCGCGCGCGGCGGCGAAGGAGGGTAGATTGTGGGTATGAAATTCCCGAACGAAGACCGAGTCCTCCAGCAGTTCCTCGAAAACCCCGGCAAGCAGTACACCGCCTCCGATTTGCGCGAATACCTGATGGTCCCGCGCGGCGAGAAGGACCGCTTCCGCCGCCTGCTCGACGGCATGACGCGCAGCGGCGAGCTCGTGCTCGCGCAGAAGAAGTACTACCGCCTCGTGGGCGAGCTGGGCGAGCCGGGCAGGAAGGGCGGCAAGGGCCGCCGCGGCCGGAACGAGGAGCCCGCTCCGGCGCGGAAGCGCGAACGGGTCGCGCCGGTCGACCGCTCCGCGGGAGGTCGGCGCGGCGGACGCGCGCAGGACGCCGAGCTCCGCGGCGGGCGTTCCCCCCGCGAGTACGGCGAGTCGAAGAGGCGCCGCGGGGGCGAGGTGGCCGGCGCGTTCGGAAACCCGAAGCTGGTCGCGCCGAAGCTGCGCGGCCAGGACGGCGGCCCGCTGGACCCGCGCCCGCGCAGGCGTCGCGGCGAATGGGGCGAGGAGCCGCGGATCCCCGAGGACTTCAAGGGGCTGGCGCGGCTCTTCCTCTCCCGCTACGGGCTCGTCGAGGAGTTCGGCGAGGAGATCGACCGCCAGGTGGCCAACGCGATCGCCGGCGTGAAGGACGAGATCCCGAAGCGCGAAGACCGCCGCAAGCTCTACACGCTCTGCATCGACCCCGAGGGGGCGCGCGACCACGACGACGCGGTCTCCGTGCTCCCGCACCGCGACGG
>CADBQJ010000098.1 GCA_902796785.1 Fibrobacter succinogenes | reverse complement strand
CCGCGCCCCGAAGAAGGAGGCGGCGACGAGCAGCAGTCCGACCAGGCGCAGGACGACGGTTACGGGGTTCATGTCGTCAAATATACTCTGCTTTCCTTGAGAGCGGCTTCGATCGAGCACTTGCCGGAAAGGAGCTCCTCGGTGGCGAAACAGGCCCGCTTGACGCGCCGCGCCTTGACGAAACGCCACCCCTTGGCCTTCCAGGAGCGGGGTTCGCAGAGCTCGGGCGCGTCGAGCACCTCGCGCTGGAGCGCCTTGCCGGCCCCCTGGTATTCCACCACGGGTTTGGCGTCCTCCTCGTCGGTGAAGAGGAGCATCCGGCTCTGGGGGTGGTCGTTCACCAACGTGTATTCGCGCCCGGTGTAGATGTCGGCGAACTCGAACCGCTTGAGGTAGTAGGCCATCCCCTCGCCGTCGTAGCAGAGGGCGGTGTAGACCGCGTCGGGGTCGAGCTTGCCGATGAAGAGGATGTCGGGGCCCACGTGGATGGTGCCGGCCGGCGAGAAGACCTGGAAGCGGCCCGTGTTGCGGACCACCAGCACGAAGTCGTCGTCGCCGTAGGTGCCGATCGACTCGCCCACCGGCTCCATGGTCACCACGGGGGAACCGCTCTGCCAGAAGAGCTCGAGCTCGCCCATCGGCGCGGAGCTCCCCTCGCCCACCGCGCGGGCGCTCTTCACCGGGTACTTGGTGAGGAGGCGGCCCGAGCTGGAGCGGCCCTTGATCTCGAGCGTGCCGAAGTCGAGCCGCATGTCGAGCTTGATCCGGGGGCGCGGCTTGAGCAGCACCTCCACCATGTCGCACTCGCCGTTGGGGGAACTCTTGAAGTAGAAGACCTTCGCCCCCTTGGTCTCCTTGGCCAGCGGGTACTCCTTGTCGCGGGTGATCCCGCCCATCTGGAACCGCTTGGCGTAGGTGCGGCCGTCGCGGCCGTCCTGGTAGACCATGCTGTAGACGCGGCGGCGGTCCTTGCGGTCGAAGACCTCGAGGTGGACGATGTCCTTGCCGACGAAGCTCTTCTCGTCGACCTTGACCACCTGGGCCACGGCGTCCCTGCGGAAGACGATGATCTCGTCGTAGGGGGAGCATTCGAAGACGAACTCCTCCTTGCGCAGCGAGGTGCCGACGAAGCCGCCGGCGCGGTCGACGTACATCTTCTGGTTGGCCACGGCCACGCGGCTGGCGGCCACGCTCTGGAACGACTCGAGGCGAGTGCGGCGGGGCCACTGCGCGCCGTACTTCGTCTGCAGGTGGCGGAACCAGGCGATGGCGTAGTCCACCAGGTGCTCGAGCGCGCGCACCCTCTCGGCGATCAGCGCGTCGGTCTCCGTCAGGAGGTCGCGCGTCTTGTCGGCGTCGAAGCGCGAGATGCGCCGGATGGGGATCTCGCAGAGGCGCAGGATGTCGTCGCGGGTGAGCAGGCGCTCCCCTTCGACCACCTTCCAGACGCCGTCGACGAGGGCGAGCTTGGCCACGCCGCGCAGCTTGCGGACGTGCGGGGCCATCCCCTTCTCCACCAGGGCGACCATCTCGTCGCGGTCGTTGGCCTTCTTGATGACCTCGTAGACCTCGTTCTCGACGAAGATCCGCTCGAGCGAGGCGTTGTGCCACCTCTGCTCCAGGTCGTTCAGCTTGTTGCTGAGGTCCCAGCGCAGCAGCTCCACGATGTGGTCGACGTTCCGGCGCAGCAGCGTCTTCACGTCGATGAAGCAGGGGTGCTTGTCGATCACCACGCAGCAGTTGACGGGGATCGAGACCTCGCAGTCGGTGAAGGTGTAGAGCGCCTCCATCGTCTGGAGCGGGTCGACGCCGGCGGGCAGGTGGACGACGATCTCGACCTCCTTGGCCGTGTTGTCGTCCACGCTCCTGACGCGGATCTTGCCCTTGTCGTTGGCCTCGCGGATGCTCTTGATGAGCGAGCCGGTGGTGGTGCCGAAGGGGATCTCGGTGATGCGCAGCGTCTTGCGGTCGACGACCTCGATCACCGCGCGGACCTTCACGCGGCCGCCGCGCTCGCCGTCGTTGTAGTCGGAGCAGTCGGCGATGCCGCCGGTGGGAAAGTCGGGAAGGAGCTGGAAGGGCTTCTTGCGCAGGATGGCGACGCATCCGTCGAGGATCTCGCAGAAGTTGTGCGGGAGGATCGTCGTGCTGAGCCCCACCGCCAGCCCCTGCGTGCCCTGCGCGAGGAGGAGCGGATAGCGGGCGGGGAGGAAGAGCGGCTCCTCGGCGCGGCCGTCGTAGCTGGGGACCCAGTGGGTGATGTCGTCGCCGAAGAGCGTCTCCTTGGCGAACGGCGTCAGGCGCCCTTCGATGTACCGCGGGGCCGCGGCGTCGTCGCCGGTGAGGATGTTGCCCCAGTTGCCCTGCGTGTCGACCAGCAGCCCCTTCTGCCCCAGGTTGACCAGCGCGTCGCCGATGGAGGCGTCGCCGTGGGGGTGGTACTGCATGCAGTGGCCGATCAGGTTGGCCACCTTGTGGTAGCGCTCGTCGTCCATCTCCCAGAGGGTGAAGAGGATGCGCCGCTGCACCGGCTTGAGCCCGTCCTCGTAGTAGGGAACGGCGCGGTCGAGGATGACGTAGGAGGCGTAGTCGAGGTAGTAGTCCCGCATCATCGCGGAGAGCTGGTCCTCGCCCGAGACGGTTTCGGCCGAATCCGGGAGCGACGCGCCCGTTTCCGCGGCGGGGGCCCCGGGTTCGGACTGGTCGCCGAAGAGATCGGGTTCGTTGTCTTTCTTCTTTCCGGCCATCAGGCGCCCTCCCCGGCGGAGAGGACGGGAGCCCCCTCTTCGACTTCGACGCGCAGGTTCTCGATGATGAAGTCCTGGCGTTCCGGCGTGTTGTTGCCCATGTAGTACTTCAGCGTCCTTTCAATCGGCATCTGGGGCGAAAGGACGACGGGGTCGAGCCTCATCTTGGGCCCGATGAACCCCTCGAACTCGTCGGGCGAGATCTCGCCGAGCCCCTTGAACCGCGTGATCTCGACCTTCCTGCCCAGCTCCTCGGCGGCCTTGTCGCGCTCGGCCTCGGAATAGCAGTAGCGCGATTCGGCCTTGGTGCGCACGCGGAAGAGCGGGGTCTGGAGGATGTAGAGGTGGTTGTTCTCGACCAGCTCGGGGAAGAACTGGAGGAAGAAGGTGAGCATCAGCAGGCGGATGTGCATGCCGTCCACGTCGGCGTCGGTGGCGATGACCACGTTGTTGTAGCGCAGCCCGTCGAGCCCGTCCTCGATGTTGAGGGCGTGCTGGAGGAGGTTGAACTCCTCGTTCTCGTAGA
The DNA here is from genome assembly GCA_902796785.1 of Fibrobacter succinogenes. GTDB lineage: Bacteria > Fibrobacterota > Fibrobacteria > Fibrobacterales > CADBQJ01 > CADBQJ01. The sequence continues at coordinate 6,925 of CADBQJ010000098.1, read as the reverse complement.
CCATCTTCTTCGTCTTGCCGAAGCAGTTCTTCGGCTTGCCGCGCAGGCTGAAGACCGCCTGGGTGCGCGGGTCGCGCGCCTTGGTGATCGACCCGGAGGCGGAGAGCCCCTCGGTGATGAAGAGCGTGCTCTCGGCGCGGCGCTCGTGCTTCTCGTCGAAGTGGATGCGGCAGTCGCGCAGCTTGTCGTTGTTGAAGGCGGCCTTCTTGGCGCTTTCGTTGGCCGTCTTGCGGATGCCGGCGATCTCCTTGCGCTCGCGCTCGGACTGCTCCACGCGCTTCTTCAGCGCCGCCTCGACCTCGGGCGAGCGGTGCAGCGCGTCGTCGATCTCCTTGGAGACGAAGTCGACGATCCAGCCGCGGATCTTCGGGCCGCCCGGCGAGACCTCGGTGGAGCCGAGCTTGTTCTTGGTCTGGCTCTCGAAGACCGGCTCCTGGATGCGGACGGAGATGGCGCCGACCACGCTGGCGCGGACGTCGGAGGGGTCGTAGTCCTTCTTGAAGTGGTCGCGCACCCCCTTCACCAGCCCTTCGCGGAAGGCGGCCAGGTGGGTCCCCCCTTCGGTGGTGTGCTGCCCGTTGACGAAGCTGAAGTAGTGCTCGCCGTACTGGTTGCCGTGGGTGAAGGCGACCTCGATGTCCTTGCCGGAGAAGCGGACGATGGGATAGCGGACCGCGTCGTCGATGTGGCGGTTGAGCAGGTCGAGCAGGCCGTTCTCGGCCTGGTAGCGCTTGTCGTTGACGACGAAGGTCAGCCCCTGGTTGAGGAAGCAGTAGTTCCAGACGCGGTCTTCCACGAAGCCGAAGCGGAAGCGGTAGTTGGGGAAGATCTCCTCGTCGGGCTCGAACTCCACGAAGGTGCCGTTGCGCTCGGAGGTGGAGACGGGCCTGCCGGCGCGCAGGAGGATGCCCCGGGAGAACTCCGCCTCGACCATCTTGCCGTCGCGGACGGAGCGGACCAGGAAGCGGGAGGAGAGGGCGTTGACCGCCTTGGTCCCCACGCCGTTGAGGCCGATCGACTTCTGGAAGGCCTCGGAGTCGTACTTGCCGCCGGTGTTCATGGAGGAGACGCACTCCACCACCTTGCCCAGCGGGATGCCGCGGCCGTAGTCGCGCACGCGGGCGACGCGGTCGGTCACCTCCACCTCGATCCTGCGGCCGCCGCCCATGCCGAATTCGTCGATGGAGTTGTCGATGATCTCCTTCAGCAGGACGTAGATGCCGTCGTCGGGAGAGCCGCCGTCCCCCAGTTTCCCGATGTACATCCCGGGACGCCTGCGGATGTGTTCATGCCACTCGAGGTGCTGGATCTGGTCTTCGTCGTATCTGGCTGCCATACTGCACAAATGTACAAAAAATCCCGCGAAATCGGCGGATTTCGGCCCGTCGAACCGCTATCTTTGGGGGCGATGGACGCCCTGGAATCCCAAATTTACAATGAATACCTCCGACAACTCCCGACAAAATGCCGCGGAGAAGGTAAAAAAGGAGAGTTTACGGACTTCCGGAAGGTCGCCGAGCGCTACGAGGCGGTCTTCTTCGACGCCTGGGGCACGCTCTACGTCCGCGACGTCCTCTTCCCCGGGGCGCTGGAGACCGTCCAGGGGCTGCGCCGCGCGGGGGTGAAGGTCCGCCTGGTGACCAACTCCGCCTCGCTGAGCCCCCTCTCGATCTCGCGGAAGCTGGAGCGGCTCGGGTTCGACTTCGCCGACGGCGAGATCTTCTCGGCCTGCGCCCACCTGCGGAGCATCGCCGCCGAGCTGGGGATCTCCGAACTCTTCCACGTGGGGCGGAACGAAAGCCTGCCCGGAATCGCCGAGGCCGGGCTGCGCGACACGCCGACCCCCGCCCGCCCCGTGGTGGCGATCACCTCGGTCCCGCTGGACGAGGACGGCTCGACCGCGCGGATCCCCGTGGCGCGCGAGATCCTCTCCCGGCCCGGGGCGGTCGCGCTGATCCTCAACCCCGACGCCGGAGCGCCCCTCCTGGGCGGCGGGCGGTGCCGCGCGGCCGGCGCCTTCGGGATGGAGCTGGTCCGCGGGACGGGGGCGAAGGTCGTCCGGACCGGGAAGCCCTTCCCGCGGCTCTTCCGGGAGGCGCTCGCCTCGGTCGGCTGCGCGCCGGAGCGGGCGCTGATGGTGGGCGACACCCTCGGGACCGACGTCGCGGGAGGGAACGGCGCCGGGCTCGACACGCTGCTGGTCGCCCAGTGCTACGGCGCGCCCGAAGAGTGGCGGGCCGACGCGGAACTGATCGACGTCCGCCCCGACTGGGTCGCCCCCGGAATCGGGGCCGGGTTCCTCCCCTAGCCCGAATCGACGATTTCGGCCCGTTCTCGCCGTTTTCTTTATAAGTTATGGGTTAGACAAGGAGGACCTTCATGGCGGACGCCGTGCGCCCCGCGCAGGCAGACGAAGTTCTGCGTCCGGGCGGACACTACCATGGCAATTCGGTCGGCGGGCTCTACGACCCCGACAGTTCCATCGCCGTGGAGCATCTGCTCCAGGGGATCCTCAAGCGCAATCCCAACCTCGACGCCGCCAAGCTCCGCCAGGCGCTGCAGTACTCCATCTCGGCCCACAGCGAGCAGGTCCGCAAGAGCGGCATGCCCTACGCCGAGCATCCGGTGGAGGTCGCCAAGATCCTCGCCGAATACCAGATGGACACCTCGACCGTCATCGCGGGGCTGCTGCACGACGTGGTGGAGGACACCCCCGTCACGCTGCCCGAGATCCAGTCGATCTTCGGCGCGGAAGTGGCCTTCATGGTCGACGCCGTCACCAAGATCTCGGAGCTGCAGGCGGCCAACAAGGAGGAGCAGACCGCGGAGACCTACCGCAAGCTCCTCTCGTCGATGGCCGAGGACCCGCGCGTGCTGATGATCAAGATCTCCGACCGGCTGCACAACATGCGCACGCTGGGCTGGGTCCCCAAGGCGGCCAAGCGCAAGCGCATCGCCCAGGAGACGATGGACATCTACGCCCCGCTGGCCCACCGGTTCGGCCTGGCGAAGATCCGCTGCGAGATGGAGGACCTGGCCTTCAAGGTGCTCAACCCCGAGGAGTACGGCCGGGTGATGAACGAGCTGGTGGAGAGCCGCGCCGAGCGCGAGGGCTACATCCAGAAGATCGCCGCGATCGTGCTGAAGGCCCTGGAGAAGACGGTGCCCGACGTGCAGGTGCAGGGGCGCCCGAAGCACATCTACGGCATCTGGCAGAAGCAGAAGCGCCGCAACTGCCGCATCGACCAGATCTACGACAACTTCGCGCTGCGGGTGATCGTGCCCGAGAAGCGCGACTGCTACCTGGCGCTGGGCGAGATCCACGCCCTCTGGGTGCCGCTCCAGGCCCGCTTCAAGGACTACGTGGCCACCCCCAAGCCCAACCTCTACCAGTCGATCCACACCACGGTGGTCGGACCCGACGAAAAGATGGTGGAGATCCAGATCCGCACCAAGGAAATGGACGTGGTGGCCGAGCGCGGGTTCGCGGCCCACTGGAGCTACAAGGCCGAGAGCGCCGGCGCCGAGATGGACTGGCTGAAGCAGCTGGTGCGCGTGCAGGACGAGGTGTCGGACTCCAAGGAGTTCCTCGAGTTCCTCAAGATCGACCTCAAGCCGCAGGAGCTGGTGGTCTTCACCCCGGCCGGCGACCCGATCTCGCTCCCCCACGGCGCCACGGTGCTCGACTTCGCCTACGCCGTCCACACCGAAATCGGCAACAAGTGCATCGGCGCCCGCATCGACGGCCTCTTCAGCCCGCCCGAGAAGACGCTGGGCTACGGCTCCACGGTGGCCGCGCTGCTGAGCGCCCACCAGCATCCCGCGCGCGAATGGCTCTCGATCGTCAAGACCCACAAGGCGAACGCCGCCGTGAGGAAGTGGTTCCGCGACGAGATGCGCAAGAAGTTCACCGACCTGGGGGCGGTCATCCTGGACCGCGAATACAAGGTGCTGGGCGTGGGGCCCGACCGCCGGCCGACGCTGGAGGATTTCAGGAAGCACTTCCCCGTGGAGCGGATCGAGCAGCTGCACGAGGCGATCGGCGCGGGCAGGATCCCCCTCCGCGAGCTCCACACCGCGCTGGCGGGCGGCGTCGTCGGGCCCGCCAACGAGACGGCGGCCATCCCCGTGGAGTCGGACAACATGCTGCTGAAGTTCTCGCACTGCTGCTCCCCCATCCCGGGCGACGAGATCGTCGGCCTGCTGGTCCCCGGCGAGGGGATCGCCATCCACCGCGCCGACTGCCCCGTCTGCCGCGACTGCCTCGCCAGGCAGACCTACGAAAGCCTGCCGGTGCAGTGGAGCGAGTCGGAGTCGCGCCTGCACGAGGTGGCCCTGGTGGTGGACGCCGAGGCCCGCGACGACCTCCTCAAGGACGTCGTCTCCGTCCTGGGCGCCTACGGGGTCGCCCTCCGGCGCGGGACCTTCGCCTCCTCCGACGACCGGATCCGGTGCCGGATGCGGGTGCGCGTGCGCGGAACCGCCCAGTTCGAGGCGGCCCGACAGAAGCTGCTGGACCTTCCCGGCGTGGAAAAAGTGGAGCGGACCTGATGAAGAAGAGCTCCCCCTACCTCGACTGGAACCGCCGTTTCCACGCCTCCGGGAGGCGGGCCGCCTACCGGGAGGCCTGCGCGAAGGTGGCCGAGCTGCGGCGCATGGCGGCCGACGGCTCCGAAACCGCCGCCCTGCTGGCCAAAATCGGCGAAATCGAGGAGCTGATCGAGATCTGCCTGGAGCACTCCAAGTCGGCCATGTTCGGCTTCCGCAGCGGGCTGCGCCGCAGCTTCGGGGAGGACCCGGCCCACGGCGTCCTCCGCGAGGAGGAGCTGCTGCAGACCCTGCTGGAGGAGAAGCGCGAGGCCTTCGCGCTGACCCGCCGGCACCTGCTGGCCACCGTCGAGCTGGAGCGCTACGCCGACCACCTGGACCAGCTGCGCGTCTCGGGCGGAGGCGCCCTGGCGAAAAACCTGGCCGCGGTCCGGAAAATGCGGAAAATCGCCAAAAAGAAGTTCCGGGACTTCCTCGACTCGCAGGCCGAGCGCGAAAAGTTGGCCGAAACGCTTTTCGAGCGGATCGGGACGCTCCAGCCGCACGAAAATCCGTAGCGGGGAACCTTGTAAGAACGGGCCGATTTTTCTAAAATTGAGCCCGTTTTTCATCAACCCCCCGGACGGTAAACTCCATGAGGCCTCTCGAAAACCACCGCAACATCGGCATCAGCGCCCACATCGACTCGGGCAAGACCACCCTCACCGAACGCATCCTCTACTTCACGAACCGCATCCACGCGATCCACGAAGTGCGCGGCAAGGACGGCGTCGGCGCCACGATGGACTCCATGGAGCTGGAACGCGAACGCGGGATCACCATCCAGTCGGCCGCCACCTACGCCACCTGGAAGGACTACACCCTCAACATCATCGACACCCCCGGCCACGTCGACTTCACGGTCGAAGTGGAACGCTCCCTCCGCGTGCTCGACGGCGCCATCCTGGTGCTCTGCGGCGTGGCGGGCGTCCAGTCCCAGTCGATCACCGTCGACCGCCAGATGCGCCGCTACAGCGTGCCGCGCCTGGCCTTCGTCAACAAGTGCGACCGCTCCGGCGCCAACCCCTTCCGCGTCTGCGACCAGCTGCGCGAAAAGCTGCACCTGAACGCCTCGATGATGGTCATCCCGATCGGTCTCGAAGACCGCATCAAGGGCGTCGTCGACCTCGTCCGCATGCGCGCCGTCTACTTCGAAGGCGAACGCGGCAAGATCGTCCGCGAGGACGACATCCCCGCCGAACTGGTGGACCAGGCGAAGGAATACCGCGAAAAGCTGCTCGACAACATCTCGCAGTACAGCGACGAAATGACCGAACTGCTCCTCGAGGAGAAGGAAATCCCCGAGGAAATGATCAAGTCGGTCGTCCGCAAGGCCACCATCGAGCTGAAGTTCTGCCCCGTCTACTGCGGCTCGGCCTACAAGGACGTCGGCGTGCAGGTGCTGCTCGACGCCGTCGGCTCCTTCCTCCCCAGCCCCTACGACGTGACCAACACCGCCCTCGACCTCGACAACAACGAAGCGAAGGTGGAGCTGATTCCCGAGGACGACAAGCCCCTCGTGGCCTACGCGTTCAAGCTCGAAGACGGCCGCTTCGGCCAGCTCAGCTACATCCGCGTCTACCAGGGCACGCTGAAGAAGGGCATGACCATCTACAACATGTCCACCAAGAAGAAGCACACCGTCGGCCGCCTCTGCCGCATGCACGCCGACAACATGGAGGACATCGAACAGTCCCGCTCCGGCGACATCGTGGCCCTCTTCGGCATCGACTGCGCCTCCGGCACCACCTTCACCGACGGCAAGATGAACGTCAACATGACCTCGATGTTCGTCCCCAACCCCGTCATCGAGCTGGTGATCGAGGCCAAGAACCGCGACCAGCTGAGCAACCTCTCCAAGGGGCTCAACCGCTTCACCAAGGAAGACCCCACCTTCCGCGTGGAAGTCGACAAGGAATCCGGCCAGACCATCATCAAGGGCATGGGCGAACTCCACCTCGACGTCTACATCGAACGCCTGCGCCGCGAATACGGCGTGGACCTCACCACCGGCCATCCGCAGGTCGCCTACCGCGAAACCATCACGAAGGCCGCGAAGTTCGACTACACCCACAAGAAGCAGACCGGCGGCTCCGGCCAGTACGCCAAGGTCCAGGGGATGATCGAACCCCTGGTCCAGGCCGAGGGCGAAGAGCAGAAGAACTACGAGTTCGTCTCCGAAATCGTCGGCGGCTCCATCTCGAAGGACTTCATCCCCGCCTGCGACAAGGGCTTCCAGAGCTCCATGGAAAACGGCGGCCTGATCGGCTTCCCCATCGTCAACGTCCGCGTCCGCCTGCAGGACGGCCAGATGCACGAAGTCGACTCCTCCGACATG
>CADBQJ010000097.1 GCA_902796785.1 Fibrobacter succinogenes | reverse complement strand
GGCAAGACCTGCGGCCGCGGCGAAAAGGGCGCCGGCGCCCGCAAGAGCGCCAACAAGGGCTTCATGCACCTCGAAGGCGGCAACTTCCCGCTGTGGCGCGCCGTTCCCAAGCGCGGCTTCAAGAGCCACCGCGAACGCGCCCAGATCGTCAACCTCGACGCGATCGAAAAGCTCGACGCGAACGAAGTGACGCCCGAAGTCCTCGCGGCCAAGGGGCTGATCGACGACGCCGGCAAGCCCGTGAAGGTGCTGGCCCGCGGCGAACTGACCCGCGCCGTCGTCGTGAAGGCGACCTCGGTCTCCCGCCAGGCCGCCCAGGCCATCGAAAAGGCCGGCGGCAAGGTCGAAATCATCTAAGGAAGGGCCATGCAAGCACTCGCCGGTTTCGTCAATGCCTGGAAGATCCCCGACGTGAGGAAGAAGATCCTCTTCACGCTCGCGATGATCGTGATCTACCGTCTCGGCGGCCACATCACCGTTCCGGGCATCGACACGGCGCGCCTGTCCCAGTTCTTCGCGAACAACACCAACAACTTCTTCGGCCTCTACGACGCCTTCACCGGGGGCGCGTTCCAGCGCGCGACGATCTTCGCGCTCGGGATCATGCCCTACATCAGCGCCTCGATCATCATCCAGCTGATGGGCGCCGTCGTCCCCGCCATCCAGCAGATGCAGAAGGAGGGGATGGAGGGCCGCGCCCGCCTGAACCAGTGGACCCGCTACTCCACCGTCCTGCTCTCGGCCCTCCAGGCCTGGGGCATCGCGGTGTGGCTGGGCGCCGTCAAGGTGAGCACCCACTCCGGCGCCGGCCTGAGCGTGCTGCTCCCCGGCTTCGACTCCGGCCTGGGGCTGTGGGGCTTCCGCGTGCTCGCCATGGTCACCATGGTCACCGGCACGATCTTCATCATGTGGCTGGGCGAGCAGATCACCGCCCGCGGCATCGGCAACGGCATCTCGCTGATCATCTTCATCGGCATCGTGTCGCGCATGCCCGAGGCCGCCTTCGGCGAAATCGAGCAGTTCATGGCGGGGAACAACCCCCTGGCCATCGAGCTGATCGTCCTCGCCCTGGTGATCGGCACCATCGCCTTCATCGTCTTCGTCGAGCAGGCCCAGCGCCGCATCCCGCTGCAGAGCCCCCGCCGCATCGTCGGCAACCGGGTGATGGGCGGCCAGTCGAGCTACCTGCCCTTCAAGGTGAACACCGCCGGCGTCATCCCGGTGATCTTCGCCTCCTCCATCATCTTCCTGCCCGCGATGATCGCCTCCTGGGTCCCCAACATGAGCGTCATGCAGACCTTCGCGAACGCCTTCATGCCCGGGCACGTCACCTACTCGCTGGTCTTCGCGCTGCTGATCGTCTTCTTCGCCTACTTCTACACGGCGATCCAGTACAACCCGAACGACATCGCCGAGAACCTCAAGAAGTCCGGCGGCTTCATCCCCGGCATCCGCCCGGGCAAGCAGACCGCCCAGTTCATCGACCACATCCTGACCAGGATCACCCTCCCCGGCGCGATCTTCCTGGCCGTGATTTCCGTTGTGCCGCTGCACCTGAAGGACGCCCTCGGGATGTCCTTCTACGTGGGCGGGACGAGCGTCCTGATCGTCGTCGGCGTGGCCCTGGACACGCTGCGGCAGCTGGAGGCTCAGCTCCACACCAAGAACTACGACGGCTTCCTGAAGAAGGGCCGCATTCGTGGAAGGTCTGTCAACTGATGGCCAAGGAAGAGGGCATTCAAGTCGAAGGGACGATCACCGAAGCGTTGCCCAACGCGATGTTTCGGGTCGCCCTGGAGAACGGCCACGAGATCCTGGCGCACATCTCCGGCAAGATGCGGAAGCACTACATCCGCATTCTCCCCGGCGACAAGGTGCTCCTCGAGCTCTCGCCGTATGACCTCGATCGCGGCCGCATCACCTACCGTTACAAGTAAGCAAAGGTAGAGCAGAAATGAAAGTCAAAGCATCCGTCAAACCCCGGTGTGAAAACTGCAAGATCGTGCGCCGCAAAGGTGTGGTTCGCGTTATTTGCACCAAGAACCCCCGTCACAAGCAGCGTCAGGGTTAAGGAGTCGTCATGGCACGCATCGCAGGCATCGACCTACCCAACAACAAGGCCCTCCAGTACGGGCTCACCGCGATCTACGGCATTGGCCTGACCAGCGCCCGCTCGCTGTGCGACTCCCTGCATCTCGAGCGCACCAAGAAGGTGAGCGACCTCACCGAAGAGGACGTGGCCAAGCTCCGCCGCGCCATCGAAGACGGCTACGTCGTCGAAGGCGCCCTGCGCACGCAGAACAGCATGGACATCAAGCGCCTGATGGAAATCGGCTGCTACCGCGGCACCCGCCACCGCAAGGGCCTCCCCGCACGCGGCCAGCGCACGAAAACCAACGCCCGTACCCGCAAGGGGCCCCGGAAGACCGTGGCCAACAAGAAGAAGTAAGGAGACCCGCAAGTGTCCGAACAGACTGAAAACGTGGAATCCGCGGCCGCCCCCGCCGGCGAAACCGCCGTCGAGGAAAAGGCCAAGAAGACCGCCAAGCGCCGCGTCGACGTCCAGGGCGTCGCGACGATCAACGCGACCTTCAACAACACCATCGTCAGCATCACCGACGTCCGCGGCAACGTGGTCGCCTGGGGCACCCCCGGCAAGGCCGGCTTCAAGGGCTCCCGCAAGAGCACTCCCTACGCCGCCCAGCTCGCCGCCGAAAGCGCCGCCCGCACCGCCCTCGACATGGGCATGCGCAAGGTCGACGTCAAGGTGAAGGGCGCCGGCACCGGCCGCGAATCCGCCGTCCGCGCCCTGAAGAACGCCGGCCTGGAAGTGCTGACGATCCGCGACGTCACCGGCACCCCCCACAACGGCTGCCGCCCCAAGAAGAAGCGCAAAGTCTAACCCTACGGAGGCCAAGATGAAGTGGAAAGCACTCCAGATGCCCAAGGACGTCCGCCGCGAGGAATCCTCCGAACCCGGGCGCTACGGCAAGTTCGTGCTCGAGCCCTGCGAACGCGGCTGGGGCATCACCGTCGGCAACGCGATGCGCCGCGCCCTGCTCTCCTCCCTGCAGGGAGCCGCCGTCGTCTCGCTGAAGATCGAGGGCGTGAGCCACGAGTTCAGCACCGTCCCCGGCGTGGCCGAAGACGTGACCGACATCGTGCTCAACCTGAAGCAGCTGCGCGTCAAGCTCCTCTCCGACGGCCCCGAAACCCTCCGGCTGAACGTCACCGGCGAAGGCGAGGTGACCGCCGCCGCGATCGAGGCGAACCACAACGTCGAGATCCTCAACCCCGACCTCCACATCGCGACCCTGAGCGACAGCAACGCCTCGCTCGACATCGCCATGACCGTCAAGGACGGCCGCGGCTACGTGGTCGCCGACGACCTGCGCGAGGAAGGCGCCCCCCTCGGGACGATCTTCGTCGACGCGAACTTCTCGCCCGTGACCAAGGTCGCGTTCCACGTCTCCGACACGCGCGTCGGCCAGAAGACCGACTTCAACCGCCTCGAGCTGGAAGTCTGGACCGACGGCAGCATCGCCCCCGAAGACGCCATGGCCTACGCCGCCAAGCTCCTCGTGGACCACTTCGAGATCTTCGTGAACTTCGAAGGCGACCTCGAAGCCGGCTCCGAACAGGTGCAGGACGAGGAAAAGTCGCGCATCGCCGGCCTCTTCCGCATGCGCGTCGACGAACTGGAGCTCTCCGTCCGCTCGAGCAACTGCCTGCGGATGGCCGGCATCCACACCATCGGCGAGCTGGTGTGCAACAAGGAACAGGACATGCTGAAGTACAAGAACTTCGGTCGCAAGTCTCTCAGCGAGATCACCGACGTTCTGACCTCCATGGGTCTCTCCTTCGGCATGAACGTGGACGAATACCAGGACTAGGAAAACAGAGATGAACCACGGTGTCAAGAAAGTGAAGCTCGGCCGCGACGCGGACCACCGCCGCGCGATGCTGAAGAATCTGTCGACCTCCGTGCTCCGCCAGGGGCTCGAGGCCAACCAGGGCGACCGCGCCGTCGTGACGACGGTCGACAAGGCCAAGGCCGTGCGCAGCATGGTCGAACGCCTGATCACCTACGCCAAGAAGGGCGACCTCTCCGCGCGCCGCCAGGCCGGGAAGTTCGTGGACGACCACGAAGTGCTGAAGAAGCTCTTCGACGTCCTCGGCCCCCGCTACCAGGGCCGCCAGGGCGGCTACACCCGCGTGCTCAAGCTGCAGGCGCACCGCCACGGCGACGCCGCCCAGCTGGCGATGATCGAACTGGTCGAAGACGAGCTCAGCGTCAAGGCCAAGAGCGCCAAGAAGCCCGCCGCGAAGAAGCCGGCCGCCAAGAAGGCCGCTCCCAAGGCCGAAGCGCCCGCGGAAGCTCCCGCCGCCGAAGAGGCCCCCAAGGCCGAAGCGTAGGAGATTCCCGGAATCCCTCCGGAAGCCCCCGCCCAGGCGGGGGCTTTCTGCGTCGCGCGGCGGAAGCTAGATTGTGGGCATGCGCGAGACCGCCGAAGCCGTGAGGAAGAAGCTGGCGATGCTGCCGGAGAGCCCGGGCGTCTACCTGATGAAGGACGACCGCGGGACGATCGTCTACATCGGCAAGGCGAAGGTCCTGAAGAACCGCGTGAGGAGCTACTTCGTCGACGGGCCGAAGGAGCACCTGGCGGCGCGGCTGCTGGCGCCGATCGTGAAGGACATCGACTGGATCGTCACCGACTCGGAGTTCTCCGCGCTGGTGCTGGAGGCGCAGCTGGTGCGGCGCCACATGCCACGCCTGAACGTCGACCTGAAGGACGACAAGCACTTCCCCTACCTGCGCGTGACCGTGGGCGAGCCCTTCCCGCGCGTGACCGTGGCGCGGCGCGTGGCCGACGACGGGGCGCGCTACTTCGGCCCCTACACCGACGCCCGCAACATGCGGCGCGTGCAGGAGCTGATCCACAAGATCCTCGGCGTGCGCGACTGCAAGCTGCGCTGGCCGCTGAAGCGTCCCGCGAGGCCCTGCCTGTCGTACCACATGGGCCGCTGCGCCGCCCCCTGCGCGGGGCTCTGCGGCGAGAAGGAGTACGCCGCGGGAGTGGAGGCGGCGCTGGAGCTGCTTTCCGGCAGGCACTCGCGCCTGGTCGCCGAGCTGACGGCGCGGATGCGCGCGGCCGCGGAGGCGCAGAACTTCGAGTACGCCGAGCAGGTCCGGCGCCAGATCGCCGGGCTCCGGTCGCTCTCGTACCGCCAGCCGGTCGACCTGGGGAGCCGGAAGACCGACCTGGACGTGGTGGCCTTCCGCCGCGCGGGCGACGTGGGGGCGCTGGTCGTGATGGAGTACCGCGAGGGGTGCCTGGTCGGGCGGTCGCAGTTCGAGATGCGGTGCCCGCTGGAGCAGCCGCGCGAGGAGCTGGTGACGGAGGCGCTGGTCTCGCTCGGGCGGCGGAACAGCGCCCGCCTGGTGCTGCTGGAGGAGGCCCCCTCCGACGGCGGCGAGCTGCTGTCGCGCTGGCTCGGGCAGATCGTGGGAAAGCGGGTGCGGGTCGTCGTGCCGCAACGCGGCATCAAGCGCGAGCTGACGCGGCTGGCCGCGGAGAACGCCGAGATGCTGGCGGGCCAGGCGCGGGCGCGCCGCGAGGAGGAGCTGAAGCTCCCGATGCCCGTCGCCGAGCTCCAGGCCGTCCTCAAGATGGAGAAGCCGCCGCGGAAGATCGTCTGCTTCGACATCTCGCACCTGGGCGGCACGAACACGGTGGCGAGCATGGTGGTCTTCGACGACGCGCGGCCGAACAAGTCGGAGTACCGGCGCTACCGCGTGAAGACGGTGGAGGGGATCGACGACTTCGCCTCGATGCGCGAGGTGGTGGGGCGCCGCGCCCGGCGGATCATCGAGGAGGGGCTGCCCTGGCCCGACCTCTTCCTGATCGACGGCGGCGAGGAGCAGGTGGAGAAGGCGCTGGAGGCGCTGCGCGAGGCGGGCGCGCCCGAGGGAATCGCGATCGCGGGGCTGGCCAAGCGGAACGAGGAGATCGTGCTGCCCGGGCGCGGCGAGCGCATCGTCCTGGAACGCCGCTCGCCCGCGCTGCAGATGCTCCAGCGGGCGCGCGACGAGGCGCACCGGTTCGCCATCACGTTCCAGAGGCAGAGCCGCGAGAAGTCGCTGCAGATCTTCGCCTCGATCGCCGACGTCCCGGGAATCGGCCCCTCCACGCGCATGAAGCTGTTCCGGCGTTTCCGCACGATCGAGGCGCTGAAGGCCGCGCCGGAGGAGGAAATCGCCGAGGTGGCCGGGGCCGCGCGGGCGAGGGCGCTCAAGGAACGGTTCGCATCGCGCGGATGAACTCCCGCGCCGCCTCCGCGGGCCGCCCGGTCCGCGAGAAGGCGGAGACCACGGCGACTCCCGCCGCGCCCGCCCGGACCATGTCGCCCGCGTTTCCGGGGTTCATCCCCCCGATGGCGACGGCGGGAATCTTCCTGATCCCCTCGATCAGCGCGATCAGCTCCGCGAGCCCGTCGACGCCGAGCGGCGGAGCCGCGTCGGGCTTCGTTCCGCGCGCGTCGAAGACCGGGCCGACGCCGACCGCGTCCGCGAACGCGAGCTGCTCCGGATCCACGTCCGCCGCGCATGTGATCGACCACCCGATCGCGACGTCCGGGCCGACGATCCGGCGGACTTCGCGCGGCGGAAGGTCGGACTGCCCGACGTGGACCCCGTCGGCCCGGACTGCGGCGGCGAGGTCGACGCGGTCGTTCAGGACCAGCGGGATCCCGCGCCGGTCGAGCAGCGCGCGGAGCGCGCGCGCCCTGGCGAGGAGCTCCGCGTCGTCCGACTCCTCGTCGCGGTACTGGACGACGGTGACGCCGCCGTCGATCGCCTCGGAGACGAGCGTCAGCCAGTCCTTCCCGGTCTCCCGCTCCGTCTTCGCGTAGACGGAGGGGTTGTCGGTGACGAGGTAGAGCCGGTAGGCCTCCGCGGGGATCATCGCGCGAGCCTCGCCCGTTCGCGGAGGACCTCGCCGTCGATTTCGGCGAGGGCGTCGAGGAAGGCGATCTGGAAGGAGCCGGGGAACTTCGCCTTTTCGGCGGCCATGTCGCCCGCGATCGCGGTGGCGAGCGCGGCGGCCGCGGCGGCGGCGAAGAAGTCGCCCCCGGAGACGGCGCAGAAGGCGGCGACGACGGCGCCCTGGGCGCAGCCGACGCCGGTGACGCGGGTCATCAGCGGGGTGCCGTTGGAGATCGTCGCGCGCTCTCCGGCGGCGGAGAGGACGAGGTCCACGGCGCCGGTGACGAGGGCGGTTCCGCCCGTCGCGGCGGCGATCGCCCCGGCGGCGCCTTCCGCCTGGTCGGTGGAGGCGGTGCTGTCCACGCCCTTGCCCGTGGCCTTCTCGCCGGCGAGGGCGATGATCTCGGAGGCGTTGCCCCGGACGACCGCGGGCCCGTGCGCGAGGACCTCCCGCGCGAAGGAGGTGCGCAGCGGGAGCGCGCCGACGGCCACGGGGTCGAGCACCCAGGGCCTGCCGGCGGCGCGCGCGGAGGCGACGGCGCGGCGCATCGCCTCGGTCTGGGGCTTCGTGACGGTGCCGACGTTGACCAGGAGGGCGTCGGCGACCCCCGCGAACATCCCGGACTCCTCGGGGTCGGGAATCATCGCGGGCGACGCGCCGATCGCGAGGAGGACGTTCGCCGTGAAGTTCTCGACGACGGAGTTGGTCAGGCAGTGGACGAGCGGCGACTTCGCGCGGAGCGCGGAGAGCAGGGTCGCGCATTCCGGGACGAGGTCCCGCGCGGTTTCGGTTTTCATAGATGCAGATCTCCTTTGAGGAAGGACCATGTGCCGAGACGCGACTTGCTCCCGGCGAGGAACGGCCCGATCCAGGTTTCGGCCTTTTCGCAGCTTTCGACGAGGCTTTCGCCGCGGGCCAGCCCGGCGGCGGCGAGCGAGGCGAGCGCGCAGCCGCTCCCGTGCTTTCCGGCGCCTTCGATCCTCCGCTTGGGGAAGACCCGCCGCAGCCCGGGCGCGAGGAGGACGTCCTGCAGGCCGTCGCCGTCGGGGACGGACTTGACCAGCAGCGCTCCGCGCTCGAAGGGGTAGGCTTCCGGAACGGTCTCCCCGCCGAAGAGGAGCTTCCATTCGGCGAAGTTGGGCGTGACGAGCGCGCACCGCTCCGCGACCGCCCGGAAGTCCTCCCGGCCGCGGTCGCGGAAGATCTCGTAGCCCGCGGTGGCGAAGACCACCGGGTCCCAGACCGCGGGAAGGCCGGGCTGGAGCGACTCGAGCAGGTCGAGCAGGTTCCGCACGAAGGCGAAGTCCGGCGCGATCCCGATCTTCGCGACGGCGAAGCGCGCGCGGGAGCAGAGGAGCCGGATCTGGCGGAGCGCCTGGCTTTCGCACCAGCCCGCGTCGCGGAAGTCGACGTCGTTCTGGAGCGTGTTGCCCGTGATCGCGGCCTGCGCGAAGACGCCGCGCGCCTCGAAGGCGCGGATGTCCGCGGTCACGCCCGCGCCGGAGCTGGGGTCGAACCCGCCGACGGCCAGCGCCAG
>CADBQJ010000096.1 GCA_902796785.1 Fibrobacter succinogenes | reverse complement strand
TGGCCGTTGTTGATCCAGTGGTCGGCCAGCATGGCGCACTGCTCGACGGTCGTGCATGAGCCGCCGCAGAAGTAGTTCGCGAGGTCCGGGTTGAGCGCGGCGTAGCCGGAGGCCGTCCAGCCGGAGGGCAGGCTTGGGAAGCTGCCCATGCAGGCGTCGATCCCTCCGTCGTTCGGGCCGGAGGAGGAGCCGCCGTCGGAACACGCCGACAGCGCCAGCAACGCGGGGATTGCGGCGAAGAGAGCGAACTTTTTCATCGTGGGGTCCTTTGGCTTGCGGTCAATCGCCCGCGTCGGGCACTTCGGAGAGCTTCAGAGCGGTCACGGTCATGGCCGGCATGTACTTGTTGTCGTTCATCACGCAGCCGACCATCGCCTCCACGTCCACCATCTGCCAGCGGACGAAGGGATGGATCTCCTCGTCGCCGATGAGGTAGATGTCGTACTTCTTGTCTTCGGAGGGGGTGCCGAAGATGCCGGAGAGCTTTTCCTTGAAGCCGTTCATCTGGCCCACGGCGGTCTTCTGGAACTTCTGGGCGTCGAGCCCTTCGCCGAAGACCTCGACCTTGTAGAGCATGCCGACGGAGTTGAACCAGAGGTGCACCTGCACGGCCTGGCTGTCCACCTGGTAGCCGTTCACGGCCCAGATGTCGTCGCCCAGGTCGGCCACGCCGTACTTCTTGGCGCGCAGCGCCTTCTTCACTTCGGGCAGTTCGGTGCCCAGCGCGACCCCTTCGAAGGTCCAGGAGGTGGTGGCCTTCAGCGACTTGAGGCTTTCGGCCATGCGCTTGATGGTCTCCTTGCGCGCCTTTTCGGCGGCCTTTTCCTTTTCGAGCCAGGCGGCCCGTTCCTGGAGCAGCTCGGGGGTTTCGAGGTCGGCGCCCATCATGCCGGATTCGTTGTAGTTGCCGACGATGATCTTGCCGCCGTCCTTCAGCTTGATGTAGGCCTGGAAGCCCTTGATGTCGGAGATGGTGCCCAGGGTGTACTGCTTCAGCTGGTCTTCGCATTCGAAGCCCGACTTGCACTTGAAGCGCATCTTGGCGTCCTTGGACAGCACGACCTTCGCGCCGACGCGCACCTCTTCGTGCGTCAGGTCGGCCAGCGCGGGGGCGACCAGCATCAGCGTGGCGATGAAGGCGGCCGAAAGACTCTTGAACGAAACGGACATTGTGGACTCCTCTGACGAATGGCGGACTTCGCATCCCATGGACCGAATGTATCCAATCTATTTTCTCTAGGGAAGGGGCAATGCGGATTTCCTGTAAAATCGCCCTAACAAAGCCAAAAAAGGCCAAAACGAAAGGGCCCGCCGAGGCGGACCCTTCGAAACGCGGGGGAGGCGGCTACTTGGCGGCCTTCACCCATTCCCCGGCCTTGGGGGTGTAGCCCTTGGGGAAGGTGGTCTTGCTGTTGTAGACGCATTCCTTGAACTGCACGCCCTTCAGCTTGGCGCGGCTGAGGTCGGCGCCGCGGAAGTCGCACTTGAACATGCGGGTGTCGGCGTTCATGCGGGCGTCCTTCAGCTTGGCGTTGACGAAGAGGGCCTTCTGGAACTTGGCGCCCTTGAAGTCGGTGTCTTCCATCTCGGCGTCGTTGAAGATCACGCGGTCCACGTTGGCGTTGGCGAAGGTGGCCTTGTCCAGCTTGGTGTTGTTGAACTGGCTCTTTTCGATGTAGGCGCCGTCGAAGACGGAGCGCTTCATGTCGGCGTCGTTGAAGATCACCTTGATCAGCTCGGTGTCGTAGAACGAGGCCTTGTCCATGCGGGCGCCGGTGAAGTTGATCTTCTTCAGCTGGCTCTTGTCGTACTTGGTGGAGCCGAGGTCCATCTTGGTGAAGTTGATGCCGCTCATGGTGGCGTTGGTGAACTGGGCCTTGACGAGCTTGCACTTGGAGAAGTCGGTGCCGCTGAAGCTGGTCAGCGAGAGGTCGGCGCCTTCCATGTCGACGTCGTTGAACTTGGCGCTGCCGAAGTTGACGCGGTTGAGGCCCGCGCCGCGCATCACCACGTGGTTCATCTTGGTGCCGCCGAAGGAGGCGCCGATCAGGTTGGCCTTGGTGAAGTTGGTCTTTTCGAGGACGGAGCCCTTGAAGTTGCCGCCGGGGACGTTGGCGCCCGAGAGGTCGGCCTTGGTGAGGTTGGTCTTGCCGAGGTCGGCGCCCGTGAGGTCGAGGCCCAGCATCTTCGCTTCGGTGAAGTCGGACTTGGCGAAGGAGGTGTTTTCGGTCACCTTGGCGCCGATCAGGTTGGCCTTGGTGAAGTTGGCCTTTTCGTAGGAGCCGCCGGTGAGGGTGATGTTTTCCAGGCTGGCTTCGGTGAAGTTGGCGCCGCTGAAGTCGGAGTAGGAGAAGAAGGAGTTCCCCACGTGGCCGTGCGAGAGGTTCGCGCCGCGGAAGTCGGCGTTGTCGATCTGGGCGTTGGCGAACTTGGCGCCCTGCAGCGAGGCCTTGCTGAAGTTCACCTTGGCGCCGGTGGCGTTGGTGAAGTCGCAGCTGTCGGCCTTGGATCCCTGGAAGTTGAACCCGTCGATGTTCTTGCGCTGGAAACTGCGCATGTTCAGGTCCTTGCCGGACCAGTCGGAGGCGTCCTGGCTGATGCCGACGGCGGCGAGGGCCGCGATGAGAGCCAGGGCCTTGAATGCGGGTCGGACGGTCTTCGTGTTCATTCTGCGTACCTTCTTTTCTTCGGTTGATCTCCGAAAAGGGCGGGGCGGTTCCCCGGCGCCTCTTCCGCATTATAGCTTTTTTTATCATTGACAGGCACAGGACATGGCAAAAACCCAAATAAACGATTTTTACGATGTTGCGGTCTGCGGGGCGGGTCCCGCCGGACTGACGGCCGCCCTCCGCCTGCGCGGCCTTCTGGGGGACCGCGCCTCGGTCCTCCTGCTGGACCGCCGGAGCCCCTGGCGCGAGCCCGTGGCCTGCGCCGAGGCCGTCCACGCCCTCACCCTGCGCCATCTCCTGGGCGACGTGGACCCCGCCTGGATCCGCACCGTGGTCGACGGGGTGGACTTTTTCAGCCCCGACGGCACGAAAGTGCGCTTCACACGCCGGGGATCGGGATACATCCTCGACCGGGCCCGCTTCCACAGGGGGCTGGCCGAGCGGTGCGCCGAAGCGGGCGCCGACCTCTGCTTCGAGGCCCGGGTCGTCTCGGTTTCCGCCCCCGGGACGGACGGACGCCGCCGCCTGGAGCTTCAGCTGCCCGAGGGGCTGCGGACGGTGGAGGCCCGCTACGTGGTGGACACCACCGGACCGGGCCGCGGGCCCTGCTCCGAGAGCGGCCTGGCGACGGGCGCGGCCGACCTCGAGACGGCCGCCTTCGCGCTGGCGACGGGCGTCGACCACGATCCGCGCTACATCCAGCTCCACTACGGCTCGCGCTACGCGCCGGGCGGCTACGCCTGGGTCTTCCCGCGCGACGGCCGCGTGGCCAACGTCGGCGTGGTGGTCGGGCGCGAATGGACCGCGCGGCGGCCGTCGCGCGACTGCCTCGCCCTGTTCCTGAAGGAACGCTGCCCGGAGGCGGAGCTCGTCTCCCGCGGCTTCCTGGGCGGCCCCATCCCGTGCGGGCAGGAACGGCTTCCCCTGGGCGAAAACGGCCTTTTCCGCGCGGGCGACGCCGCGGGCATGGTCAACCCCCTCAGCCGGGGCGGGATTCTCGAGGCGATGAAGGGCGGCACCTACGTCGCCGAGGCCCTCGCCTCGCTCCTCTCGGGCCGGGAGTCCGACTTCGACCGCGCCGCGAAGGCCTGCTTCGACGCCTGGTGGGCCGACAAGGGGCGCGGGCACGAGCAGCTGATGCGCGCCAAGCCGGCGTTCGGCTCGATTCCCGACCGCGTCTTCGACAGGGCGGCCCACGCCCTGGCCCGTCTGCCCGAGGAGAAGTGCACGCTTTTCCGCATCTTCCGCGAAACGCTCTTCGCCTCCCCCTCGCTCGTCTGGAGAATGCGCTCGCTCCTCCGCTGATCCCGCGCGCCGTCTTCGCTCGCGAAAGAAAAAAGCCTCCGCTCGGGAGGCTTTTCCGTTTCGTCCGCGGCCCGCGTCAGTCGGGGTAGCGCTTGACCAGGTCGTCGAATTCGGCGCAGCCCAGCTCGTCGAGCGAGTGCGAGAGGTGGGAGCGCAGGCGTTCGTTGGTCGCGGCGTGCTCGGGCACGCGGAAGCAGTAGTCCAGCCAGGAGCCGTCGTTCGCGGGGATGCGGAGCTTGAAGAGCCGCATGCGCGTCTCCTTGGTCGGGTAGATTTCCTTGTAGATGTACTGGTTCTTCAGGTGGTGCTTCTTGGCCTCGTCGGAGAAGTCGACCGCCTTGGCCACCTCCTCGCCGAGGATCACGGGCATCGTTTCGCGCAGGCGGAGCTCCACCGCGCCGCTCTTCTTGTCGAGCACGAGCTGCGCGTCCTTGGGGGCGATCAGGTAGCGCATCGGCGGGATGTTCTTGTAGCTCTTGTAGCGCGTCTGGCGGATGCCGCACTCCTCGGCCATCGCCGGGTCCTTGCTGAAGTCGTACTGGCGGCAGATCTCGGGGAGGTCGCCGTCGCCCTTGTTCGCGGAGGAGCTGCAGCCGGAGAGGGGAAGGGTCGCCAGGGCGCAGAGCGCCGCGAGCAGGGTGAGGGAGGAGCGATGCTGCATGGGAACCTGCTAGGAGTCGAGGTATTCGCGGACGGCGTCGCGGATGCCGGTGAAGATCTGTTCGAGGTGGTCGGGGTCCTCTTCGAGGAGCGTGACGCGGAAGCCCTGCAGGTCGGTGCAGAACGACGAGAGGGGCACCACGCAGATCCCCTTGGCGCCCAGGAGGTAGTAGACGAAGCGGTAGTCGAGTCCGGAGACCCCTTCCACCCACTGCTCCACCAGTTCCTGGACGTGCGGGTTGTCGATCTTCAGCCGCTGGTGGGGCTTGAGCGCGCCGGGCTTGAAGACGATGGAGTTGTAGAAGGCCCCGTAGGTGGGGTTGAAGATCAGCTCGGGCACCTCGCCGAGGATGGCGGAGATGCGGCTGCTGCGCCGGCCGATGTCCTCGTTGAGCGCCTTGCGGTAGGGTTCGTAGCGCGGGTCGCTCATCACGCGGGGGATGGAGAGCTGGGGGAGCGTGGTCGAGCAGACCTCGATCTGCTTGGCCTGCGCGAGGGTGTCGCAGAACTTGTTGAATTCGGCGTCGCGGTCGCGGTTGTAGAACTCGAGCCAGCCGCAGCGCGAGCCGGGCCAGGGGTACTCCTTCGAGATGCCCTTCATCGCCACGCCGGGCACGTCCTCGATCACCTCGGCCAGCTTCCAGGCGCGGGCGCCGTTGTAGACGATGTTGGTGTAGATCTCGTCGCACAGCACGAAGAGCTTGTATTCGCGGGCGATGGAGACGATCTCCTTGAGCACCTCGCGCGGGTAGACCATGCCGGTGGGGTTGTCCGGGTTGATCAGCAGGATCCCGACGATGCTGGGGTTGTACTTCACCTTGTTCCGCAGGTCCTCGATGTCCGGATACCAGTGGTTGGCCGGGTCGAGGCGGTAGGTGAGCGGCGAGGCCTTGGCGTTGGCCGCTTCGGCGGAGGAGTGGGTGGAGTAGGCCGGCGAAGGCCCGATCACGCGGACGTTGGGCGCGAAGTACTGGTAGAAGGTGGAGATGGCGTCGCCCAGGCCGCTGAAGAAGAGGATGTCCTCGGGGGAGATCTGCGCGCCGCCGAGGGCGTTGGTGCGGTCGGCGAGGAACTTGCGGGTGTTGGGGTCGCCCTTGGAGTTGCAGTAGGCGTAGGTGGCGTTCTCCTTGGCCATCTCGGAGATGATTTCCCGGATCCACTCGGGGAGCGTGTTGTGCTTCTGGATGGGGTCGCCGATGTTCTCCCAGAGGATCTCCTTGCCCAGGGCCTGGATCTGCTTGGCCTTTTTGACGATCTCGCGGATTTCGTAGGAGAGCTCTTCGCTCGCACCGGGAACTAGGAGTTTGTGACGCATTTTGGACTCCGGCGGCCCGCGGCCCATCCGCGGAACACGCACTAAAATTTAGCACTAATGCGGCGGAAGGGCCGGATTTCAGATCGGCCAGAAGCGCCAGATTCCCCAGAGGCCGACGGCCAGGACGTAGGGGGCGAAGAGGTGCATCTTCCCCTTGCGCACGAACTTCAGCAGCCAGACGAGCGCGGCCCAGCCCACGAGGAACGAGGCGGCGACCCCGGCGAGGGTCCAGCCCGTGATCCCGGAGGCGTCGATTCCGGCCTCGGCCACGTCCTTGATCTTGAGGAGGACGGCCCCGGCCACGGCGGGCACGGAGATCAGGAAGGAGAAGTCGCCGGCGGTCCGGCGGTCCACGCCGAGGTGGAGCGCGCCGCAGATGGTGCTGCCCGAGCGCGAGATCCCGGGGACGATGGCGACGCCCTGGATCAGCCCGATCAGGAGCGCGCGACGGGCGTCGAGCGGCTTCGCGGGACGGTCGGCCGGGACCAGGCGGACGCTCCAGAGGAGCGCGGCGGTGAAGAGCAACGCGCACGAGACCGCGAAGGGGGACTCGAAGAGGGCCTCCAGCGGGTGCTTGAAGAGAATCCCGATCAGCCCGGTGGGGACGCAGGCCAGGGCGATCAGCCCGCACTTCCGCGTCGCCTCGCGTTCGCGGCGGACGAGCCCCGCGCAGAGCGCGA
>CADBQJ010000095.1 GCA_902796785.1 Fibrobacter succinogenes | reverse complement strand
GCACGCGACCAGCGCGGCGAGGCAGAGTGGAGAAAGAAGGGCGGGGAGGAGTTTCATGGCACAAAATTAGCGATTAGTGGTCAGGTCTCAGGTCTCAGTGCGGATAATGGCGCTGCGCGCCTTGATATTGAAAAGGGCTCCGGAAAGGAGCCCTTTTCATTCGTCGCCGAAGGCGATTGCACGCACTAATCCCTGATCCCTGATCCCTAATCCCTAATCCCTAGTCTTCCAGCTCGCTCTCGATGGAGCAGCCCAGCGCGCTGCCGAAGAGGACCACGACCCAGAGGATGTAGTTCGAGAGCAACAGCACGGGCAGGATGGCCAGCGAGCCGTAGATCAGCGAGTAGCGCGTGAAGAGGAAGGCCTGGATGTTCACCATGCTCACCGCCACGACGACGAGCGCGACCGTGGCCGCCAGCGCGGACCAGGCCGCCGCGCTGAGCTTGATCTTCCGCGCGGGGAGCACCAGGTAGACCAGGAAGAGCATCCCGAACGTCAGCGCGATTCCCACGCCGCTCACCACGGAGAGGTTCAGCAGCTCCGCCACGGGGATTCCGGTGATCGGGTCGCGCAGCGACGGGTCGAGCAGCATGCCGGAGACGTCGCGGGCGTGGGCGAGGAAGACGCCCAGCACGCCGAAGGCGAAGGCCAGCACCAGCAGGAAGGGGAAATAGATTTTGAACGTCTTCCAGATCGGGCGGTTGGTGTTGATGTTCCAGGCGGCGTTGAGGTGCGCCTCGAGGTTGCTCATCGTCAGCCAGAAGGTGACGAAAAGCGAGCCGAAGCCGATCGCGCCGAGCGACCCGGGGTTCAGCGACTGCGCGCGCCGGATCACCGGGACGATGCGGTCCAGCGGCAGCTGCCAGTGGAACCGCTCGTCCCACTCGGCGATCCACCCCACCAGCAGCATGATGTAGTCGAAGTGCCAGGCCATCCACGAGAGCAGCACCGTCAGCGGGACGATGCAGAGGAAGCCGGAATAGGTCATCGCGGAGGCGCGCATGAAGCCGTTGCCGTTCCAGAAGCCGAGGCCGGCCCGGCGGAACACGCGCAGCACCCGCCGGGGGTGCGAGACCAGGTCGACGTTGCGGCGCACCTCGTCCGTCAGTTCCCCGATGTTCTGGGGAGCCTGGTGGTCGAGGGGGCGCGCTTCGTCGGATTCGATCACTTGACGTTCGAGTTGACGACGACGATCTTCGAGGGACGGCCGTCCAGGGGGATCGCCTTCACCGCGAGCGAGACGCGGTTGTCGGCGTTCAGGGCGTCCCAGTAGAACTTCGCGGTGGCCTCGGCGCCGTCGCAGAGCGGCAGGAGAAGCGGTTCGCCGGCGAAGCTGGGCAGCGGGTTCCCGTCGCCCCGGTAGGTGGTGATGCCGTGGCCGAAGCCGCGGGCGGCCTGCTCGTAGTAGAAGTACTGGCGCAGGCAGGAGTCGCCTTCGGGGTCGGCCGACTTGAGGATCGAGAGCCGGTAGGCGCAGCTGTCGTCCAGGTCGACCACGCCGGAGATGCGCGGCGTGAAGTTGGGGGCGTCGGGCTCGAATTCGCGGGTGCGGAGGGCCTGTTCGAAGTCGCCGCCGGCGCGCAGCGCGTCGGCGATCGTGTCGGTCTGGTCGCCGTTGGTCACCACGTGGGCGCGGCCCACCAGGCGCATGGGCCAGTAGATGATCAGGCTGGGGTCCTCCAGCTTGGACTCGTCGAAGGCTTTGGTCCGCATCTCCTCGCCGTGGACGACGAAGACGCGGTTGCGGCTGTTGGCGCTGCGGCCCATGATCCAGTAGACCTGGAGCATCTCCTCGCCCGTCGACGAAAGCCCCAGGACGATGCCCCGCCCGGGGTAGCTGTTGCGGGAGAGATTCTCGAAATTCGTGCGTGCGGTTTCCGCGCTCTGCATCGTGGCTCCTTTTTGTGGCGTCAAAGATAGTTTTTGGGCGGCTCAGCCCGTTTCCCCGCGAAATCCCGCGTTTCCCGACGAAAAACGGCCCCTCGAAAGGGGCCGTTCCGTCGCGGTTTTGGACCGAAACTAGAAGTTGACGCCGAACTTGGCGATCAGGGTGATGGGAGTGTCGGGGCCGTACATGTCTTCGCCGATGCCGAAGCGGATCTGGGCGTCGGCGTAGAACATTTCGTTGATGCCGACGTTCGCGCCGAGGTAGGGAGTCAGGCCGATCGTGCCGCTTTCGTCCTCGAGGCTCACGTCATCGCCGTCGTGGGTGGATTCACCGAGCCACATGGCCAGGTCGAGGCCGACGTAGGGGGTGACCATGCCCAGCGGAATCTGGCCTTCGGCGCCAAGATTCAGGACATAGGGAGGAGAGACCTCGTTGTCGCCTTCGGTGCGGAGCTCGAAGCCGGCTTCGGTGCCGAGGTTCACGGTGCCGAAGTTCTGCGAGTACTGCACGCCGAGGTGCACGCCGAGGCCGTCGTCGGCGACGGTTTCGTCGCCCACGGGGAGGTCGACGTCGACGAAGGCGTTCATGATCGGCATGAACTGATAGCGGATCATCACCGGAATGTTGCCGATGCCGTCCTGCTTCATGTCATTGCCGTCCCAATCGGTGAAGAGGACGAAGGGAATCTTCGTGGCCAGTTCGAGGTTGGGGATGACGGTGTAGCGAGCGCCGGCGAAGAGGCCGAGCTGGCTCAGGTCGCCAGCCATCATGTAGCTGACGCCGGCTTCGGCCTGGCCCTTGTTGGCTTCGAGAACCGGGAACTTGTCCCAGGTCGCGAAAGAGGCGGTCGCCAGAAGGGCGGTCGCGAGAGCAATCTTCTTGAGCATTCAATTCTCCTTGGATGGGTTGTGTGCTGCGCGGGAATATAGCGAGTTTTCCCCTGAACGACCATAGTTTTTTGCGCATTTCCTGAAAAAAAATCGAGTTCGTTCATATATAATCCCGCGATTTCCGCGCGAAAAAAAGAAAAACCCGCCGGGCTTGCGCCACGGCGGGAGGGTCGCACATCAACCCTTGGAGAAAAGAAGTCGGACTAGAAGTTGACGCCGAACTTGCCTTCCAGCGTGATCGGGGCGTCTTCGCCGTAGTAGTCTTCGCCCAGGCCGATGCTGGCCGAGACGTCGGCGTAGAACATCTCGTTGATTTCGACGGTCGCGCCGACGTAGGGGGCCGCGCCGACAGTGCCGCTGACGTCGGAACCGGGGACGTCGTCGCCGTCGTAGGTGACTTCGCCGATCCACATGTCGAGGTCGACGCCGACGTAGGGGGTGACCGCGCCGAGGGCGAACTGCGCTTCGACGCCCAGGTTCAGGTCGTTGGGTTCGGCGTACTTGTCGTCGCCGCCGGTGCGGATGGCGAAGCCGAGTTCGGAGCCGAAGTTCACCGCGCCGAATTCCTGGGAGTACTGCACGCCGAAGTGGAAGCCGAAGCCGTCGTCGGCCACCGATTCGTCGCCCACGGGGAATTCCACGTCGACGAAGGCGTTCATGATCGGCATGAACTGGTAGCGGACCATCAGCGGGATGTTGTTGAGGCCGTCTTCGCCGGTGTCGTCGCCGTCGTCGTGCGTGAAGAGGGTGAAGGGCACCTGCGTGGCCAGTTCGAGGCCGGGCAGCACGGTGTAGCGAGCGCCGGCGAAGAGGCCCAGCGAAGTGACGTCGCCGGTGATGCCGAAGTCGGCGCCGACTTCGGCGTTGCCCTTGTGGTTGTCCAGCACCGGGAACTTGTCCCAGGTGGCGAACGAGGTGGCCGCCGCGAGGGCGGTGACGAACGCAATCTTCTTGAGCATGTTTGACTCCTTGTTGTCTGTTGCCTTTGTTGCGTTGAAGTTCTCTTTTTGGCCGGGCTCCCCCGGGACGGAGGTCCGAAAACCTCCGCCGGGTCGCTTTTTCCGGGGTTTGCCGATTGCTCTGTTCTAGTCCTCGAACCTCTTCTTCCGTTCGGCGCTCCTGCCGAACAGCTTGAGGAAGATCCCCGTGCCGACCAGCGCCGCGACCGCCGCGACGATCCAGAAGGCGTCGCCGCCCACCGGGATCTGGTAGATGAGGATCGCGACGGCCCAGGCGAGGATCGTCTGCACGGTCGCCATCAGGACGGCGAGGCCGAGGCCGATTTCGCGGGCCACCACGCCCATCGCGGCGAGGCAGGGCACGTAGAGCAGGATGAAGACGAGGAACGCGAAGACCTGCCAGTTGAAGCCGTCGACGGGGTTCCCGTCCTTGTCGGGGTTGTGGAAGTAGGAGCGCAGGTTCGCGTAGATGTCGGCCGTTTCGGAGAGGTCGCCCTCCTCGAGCGCGGCCTTTTCGTCGTCGGAGAGTGCGACGCCGGCGGCGGCGAGCTTTTCGAAGGCCGCCTCGCGGGTCTTTTCGTCCGCCTCTTCCTCGCCGAAGGTCTCGAGCGCGGCGTATTCGCCGCAGGTCAGGACCTTTGCGCCTTCGATCTTCTCGAGCGTCTCCTTCTTGAGCTCGGCGGCTTCCTGGCCTTCCAGTTCGCCGGCGGTCCCGAGGATGTCGGTGAGCGAACCGACGACCTCGGAGAGGTTGGCGGGAATCGATTCGAGCGCTTCGACGAGCGCGCCCTTGAGGTCGGG
>CADBQJ010000094.1 GCA_902796785.1 Fibrobacter succinogenes | reverse complement strand
TAGCCTCCGGGATCCCTTTAAAGGCGCCCCTCCGCATTCGCGCAGGGGCGCCTTCCTGTTTTTAGGGATTAGGTCTTAGGGATTAGGTCTCAGTGCGTAGTATCCGCTGCGCGATTGATGAAAAAGAAGAGGGCTCCGGAAAGGAGCCCTTTTTATTTCGTGCCGAAGGCCTTGGTACGCACTAATCCCTGAGACCTGATCCCTGATCCCTAATCCGCCCGAACTAATGTAACTTCTGGGAAAGAATCCGCAACGTCGGGCGCGTCGTCGCCGAATCCAGGGGGTCTCCCATGTTCGATTACAAAGGCAAGGTCGTCGCGGTCACGGGGGCCTCTTCCGGCCTGGGCAAGCAGATGGCCGCGGGCTTCGCGGAACAGGGGGCGAACCTCGTCCTGCTGGCCCGTCGCGTGGACCGCCTGGAGGCCAGCGCGAAGGAGCTCTCCGAAAAGCACGGCGTGGAGGTGCTGCCCCTGGCCTGCGACGTGACCCACGAGGCGCAGATCGACGCGGCGCTCGCCGCCGCCGGCGCGAAGTTCGGCCGGATCGACGCGCTCGTGAACTGCGCCGGCGGCGAGCGCGGCACCGGCACGAAGCTCGTCGACTTCGCCCGAGGCGACTGGGACTTCACGATCAACCTCGACCTCACCTCGGTCTTCACCATGACCAAGAAGTTCGCGGCCTGGATGGAGAAGAACATCGAGGCGGGCAAGCAGACCTACGGCCGCATCGTCAACATCTCGTCGATCTACGGCCTGGTGGGCAACACGGCGATCCCGACCATCGCCTACCACGCCACCAAGGGGGCGGTGGTCAACTTCTCCCGCGCGGCGGCCGCCGAGCTCGCCCCGCGGGGAATCACCGTCAACGCCATCTGCCCCGGCTACTTCTACACCGAGCTCACCACGGCCACGCTCGACACCGAGCAATTCCAGGCGTTCGCGAAGAGCGCGGTGCCGATGCAGCGCTACGGCCGGGAGGGCGAGCTGAACGCCGCCGCGATCTTCCTCTGCTCCGAGGAGGCGAGCTACGTCACCGGCCAGATCCTGGCGGTCGACGGCGGCTACACGGCTGTCTAGGGGAAATACACCCGGCGGGATTCGAACCCACGATCTTCCGCTCCGGAGGCGGACGCTCTATCCAGCTGAGCTACGGGTGCGCAGGCGCAAAGATAGAAATCGCGTCTAGTAGTCGTTCGCCAGATAGAGATATTTAATCCAGCTGGTGAAGAGCTCGTTGCGGTGCGACCGCCAGGTGCTGTCCTCGCGGCCGTATTCGGCGGCTTTCGCGGCGGGGTCGCCCAGGTGCGCGATCATCCGGTAGTCGGGCGTGCCGAAGAGGAAGAAGCCGCCCACGTCGCTGTCGGCCAGAAGCGACACGTGTCCGCGCTGCTCGTGGTAGCGCAGCACGCTTTCGTCGATGTGGAAAAGCCGCCGCTGCGGGCAGTCGAACTCGTCGTCGAGGTCTCCGCAGATGGGGTGGGTGCGGTTGATGCCGTAGCTGCGGAACACGCCGTCGAGCCGCTCCTCGCGGGCCTCGGCCTTGATTCCCAGCGCGTGCGCGACCGCCACGCCGCCCAGCGAGATGCCGAGCGTGCCGACGATGCGGGTCCGCGCGAAATCCAGCGCCGGCTTCACGCGGTCCCAGGCGGGCACCGATTCGGGCGAGACGTAGGGCTCGTCGGGGTCGATCCGCCCGGTCACGAGCAGGCCGTCGAGCGTCTTCGCGGCGTTGGCCTCCTCGAAGGAGACGGCGGGGAGCCCCAGGCGGTTTTCCAGCCCGACGTCGACCAGGACCGGCTCGATGTGGATGATGCTCCGCCCCAGGGGCTGGAGGAGCCGTTCGGTGGCCTCCGTCCGCTCCGGGGTGAGGTCGATCAGCCCGATCCGCAGCGCGCGGATGTCCTGGCGCAGGGCTTCGTCCTGCGTGATGCACGAGATGCGGTGGGATTCGAGCCACCGCCTGGCGTGGTATTCCTGGGGAAGGATGACCGTCATGGGCGCAAAACTAGCAAGAAAAAGGAAAGCCCCCGGAGACCGGGGGCTTTCGGAGGTTCGCGAAAGCGGCCTAGAGCTGCTTTTCGAAGTCCTTCATCGCTTCGATCAGCGCGTCCACGCCTTCTTCGGGCATGGCGTTGTAGATCGAGGCGCGGAAGCCGCCGACGCTGCGGTGGCCCTTGAGCTGCACCAGGCCGCGGGCCTTGCAGAAGTCGATGAACTGCTCGTCGTGGCCTTCGGCGGTCGGGACGAAGGTGACGTTCATCGGCGAGCGGTCCTCGACGGCGACGGGGTTCTTGAAGAACGAGCTGTCGTCGATGGCCTTGTAGAGCTTGGCGGCCTTGCGTTCGTTGATCTTGTGGAGGGCGTCCACGCCGCCGACGCTCTTGACCCACTTCAGCGTTTCGTTCACCACGTAGACCGAGAAGACCGGGGGAGTGTTGAACATCGATTCGCCTTCGATGTGGGTCGCGTAGCTGAGCATCGTCGGGATGACGCGTTCCACCTTGCCGAGGATGTCGTCGCGGACGATGGCGATGGTGACGCCCGCGGGGCCCATGTTCTTCTGGGCGCCGGCGTAGACCAGGCCCATGTTCGTCCAGTCGAACTTGCGGCTGAGGATGTCGGAGCTCATGTCGACGACGAGGTACCCATTGGGGTTCGCCGGCTTGGGGAAGCTCTTCCACTCGGTGCCGTAGATGGTGTTGTTCGAGGTGACGTGCAGGTAGGTCGCCTTCGGGTCCTGCTTGAGTTCCTTCGGGATGTAGCTGAAGGTGGCCTCGGCGGAGGAGCAGGCTTCGTTGACCTTGCCGAAGAGCTTGGCTTCCTTGGCGGCCTTCTTGGCCCACACGCCGGTGATGGTGTAGTCGGCGCAGCCGTCCTGGGGGAGCAGGTTCATCGGGACCATGCAGAACTGGAGCGAGGCGCCGCCCTGGAGGAAGAGCACCTTGAAGTTCTGGGGGATGTCCAGGGCTTCGCGGAGGAGCGCTTCGGTTTCGGCGAACATGGCGACGATCGGCTTGGAGCGGTGCGACATCGTCATGAGGGACATGCCGCAGCCGTTGTAGTCGATCGCGGCCTTCGCCGCGGCCTGGAGGGCGGGTTCGGGCAGCATGCTCGGGCCGGCGCTGAAATTGAAAACCTTGCTCATGGTCGAGTTCCTTTTCTCGGGTGGGTGTTGTTGGCGTTAAACTTACGAAAAATCGGCCGGAACGGGGGTCCTCACAGCCGGTCCACGGGGACGGCGGACTGCGTCCCGGCGACGAGGTCCTTGACTTCCACGCAGCCTTCGGGCACCCGATCGGAGCCGAGCATCAGCACCTTGGCCGCGCCGCTGCGGTCGGCCTCCTGCATCTGCTTGGCGAATTTCCGCAGTTCCAGGGGGTGTCCGACGCGCCTTCCGCGGGCGCGGAGCGTCTCGGCCATGCGGAAGAGGGGCTCCACGTCGTTCCCGAAGGAGACGAGCCAGTAGTCCAGGCGGTCGCGGGAGACGTCGGGCAGCAGGCCGCGTTCCTCCAGGAGGTCCTTGAGGACGACGTCGCCCATGCCGAAGCCCACGCCGGTCGTCCGTTCGCCGCCCAGCTTGGCGCAGAGGTCGTCGTAGCGGCCGCCGCCGGCGATGGCGCGCATCGACTTGGCGGCGTCGAAGACCTCGAAGACCGGGCCGGTGTAGTAGGCGAGCCCGCGGACGATGTTGAGGTCGAGCCCCACGGATTCGCCGTGGCCCAGGGAGGCCATGCGGTCCAGGAGGTAGCGGAGCTCCTCCAGGGCGGCCTTGGCGGCCTCGGAGGTGCAGTGGGGGGCCAGCTCGTCGAGCGTGGCGCAGCCCATGGCGTCGTTGAGGGCCTTGCGGGCCTCGGGGGCCATCCCGGCCTCGGCCAGGAGCTCGCCGAAGGCCTCCTCGCCGATCTTGGCGCGCCGGTCGAGGGCGGCGTAGACCGCGTCGCGGTTTTCGACCCCGAGCTGCTCCAGGAGGGCGTTCAGGAGGCGCCGGTTGGAGATGCCGACGCGGAAGTCGGTCGGCTTGAACCCGAAGTTGCGCATCAGGGCGCAGATGGCCAGGAGCAGGTCGACCTCGGCGTCGAGGCTCTCGGAGCCCAGGATGTCCATGTTGAGCTGGAAAAACTCGCGCAGGCGCCCCTTCTGGGCCCGTTCGTAGCGGAACAGGCGGGGCATGGAGAACCACTTGACCGGCTTGGGGAGCGAATGGCCCTGGGCGGCCACGATGCGGGCCAGCGTGGGGGTCATTTCGGGCCGGAGGGCGATGGCGCGGCCGCTCTTGTCCTGGAAGGCGTAGAGCTGGTCGACGATCTCCTCGCCGGACTTCTCGGTGTAGAGTTCGAGGTGCTCGAACGTGGGCCCTTCGTAGGGTTCGTAGCCGAACGCCAGGC
Organism: Fibrobacter succinogenes; assembly: GCA_902796785.1. Lineage (GTDB taxonomy): Bacteria > Fibrobacterota > Fibrobacteria > Fibrobacterales > CADBQJ01 > CADBQJ01. The sequence goes on along the minus strand of CADBQJ010000094.1, from coordinate 6,502 downwards.
AGGTTTCGCGCCACTTCGAGAAGATGTACTGCTGCACCCTTTCGTCCTTCGGGAGGAAGTCGCGGGTGCCCTTGGGATTCTGCGTAGCCACGGCGCCAAAGATAGCCATTCCGCGGGCGAAAAAAGCGCCCTTTTATAGTTAGCGAAAGGCCTGAAACGGAGGGCGATTTTCTAAATTTCAGGGTGAAAATGAAGATTCTCCTGACCAACGACGACGGGGTGGAAAGCCCCCTTCTCGCCCGCCTCGCGCAGGCCGTCGTCGACGCGGGCCACGAGGCCGTCGTCGTCGCTCCCAAGGGGCAGCGAAGCGGCGTCGGGCACGCCTTCACCTATCTGGAGCCGCTGCACGCCAGGCAGACGCGGAACGCCCCGTGGATCTGCTGGGAGGTGGACGGCACCCCCGCCGACTGCGTGAAGTTCGCGGTCACCTACCTGCTTCGGGAGAGCGCCCCCGACCTGGTGATCTCCGGCGTGAACGACGGGCACAACCTCGGCGTGGCGGCCGTCTACTCCGGCACGGTCGCCGGCGCCCGCGAAGGGGCCCTCTTCGGGCTGCCCGCCGTGGCGATCTCCGTGCCCGAGAACGACCCGCGCAGCGCGGACTACGCCATCGAATGGACCGGGGAGCAGCTGCGCTCCGGCCTCTTCGGGCGGGTGAAGCGCGGCTGCGTCTGGAACGTCAACTTTCCCGCCGGCGGCATGGGCCGTCCGCGCGGCGTCAAGGCGGCCCGCATGGGGCTGCGGATGTACGACGACGGATACAGTCCGGCCGGCGTGGCCGACCGGTTCGTCCTCAGCGGCGAAAAGCCCGCGGGGACGCACGCGCCCGGCACCGACGACTACGCGGTGGAGAAGGGGTGGATTTCCCTCTGCCCGCTGCAGGTCGACCAGACGGACGACGGAGAACTTGAACGACTGAGCGCGGGGGAGACCCCGACGACCGAGGAGATGCGATGGACGAGCTGATTCATGTCGAATCCTCCATGAAGGACTCCTACCTCCGCTATTCGATGAGCGTGATCGTGGCGCGCGCGCTTCCCGACGTGCGCGACGGCCTGAAGCCGGTGCACCGCCGCGTGATCTACGGCATGCACGCCATGGGGCTGACGGCGACCAAGCCCACGGTGAAGTCCGCGCGCATCGTCGGCGAGGTCATGGGCAAGCTGCACCCCCACGGCGACGCCTCCATCTACGACACGCTCGTCCGCCTCACCCAGGACTTCTCGCTGCGCTACCCCCTCGCCGAGGGGCAGGGGAACTTCGGCTCGATCGACGGCGACCCGCCCGCCGCCATGCGCTACACCGAGGCGCGCATGTCCCGCTTCACCGAGCTGATGCTCGAGGACATCGACAAGGGGACCGTGGACTGGCAGCCCAACTACGACGCCAGCGAGGAGGAGCCCCGCGCGCTCCCCACGGCGTTCCCCAACCTGATCGTCAACGGCTCCTCCGGCATCGCGGTGGGCATGGCGACCAACATGCCCCCGCACAACCTGCGCGAGACCGTGGCGGCCATCAAGGCCTACATCGCCAACCCCGAGATCGCCCCGGCCGAGCTGATGGCCTACATGCAGGGGCCCGACTTCCCGACCGGCGGCGTCATCTGCGGCCGCTCGGGCGTCCGCTCCGCCTTCGTCACGGGCCGCGGCCGCATCGTGCTGCGCTCCCGCGCGAGCGTGGAGACCCTCGCCAACGGCCGCCAGCAGATCGTCGTCACCGAGATCCCCTACCAGGTCAACAAGGCCGAGCTCCTCCGGAAGACGGGCGAGATGGTCAACGACAAGCGCCTGGAGGGCATCGCCGACATCCAGGACCTCTCCAAGAAGGACGTCCGGATCGTCATCACGCTCAAGCGCGACGCCAACGCCGACGTGGTGCTCAGCCACCTCTTCAAGTACACGCAGTTCCAGACCACCTTCTCGGTGAACAACCTCGCGCTCGACGGGCGCCAGCCGAACGTCTACGGCATGAAGGACCTGATCCGGTTCTACGTGGACCACCGGCACGACGTGCTGGTGCGCCGCACGGAGTTCCAGCTGAAGAAGGCGCAGGAGCGGGCGCACATCGTCGAGGGGCTGCGGATCGCGCAGGCGAACATCGACGAGGTCGTCCACGTCATCCGCGCCAGCAGCGACACCGAAGACGCGCGGCGCAACCTCGAGTCGCGCTTCTCGCTCAGCGAAAGGCAGTCCGACGCCATCGTGCAGATGCGCCTGCGGGCCCTCACCTCCCTCGAGGCCGAGAAGCTGGAGAACGAATACCGCCAGCTGATGGAGGCCATCGCCGACTACCAGGACATCCTCGCCGACCGCGCCCGCCGCATGCGCATCATCGCCGACGCGCTGCAGGAGGTGGCCGACAAGTACGGCGACGACCGCCGCACGACGATCGAGGACGCCGAGGTCGACATCGACGACGAGGACCTCGTCCCCAACGAGCCGATGGTGGTCACCCTCTCCGAGACCGGCTACGTCAAGCGCATGCCCATCGACGCCTTCCGCGCCCAGAGCCGCGGCGGCGTCGGCCTCTCCTCGGCGCAGCTGAAGGAGGACGACGCGGCGCGCAGCATCGTCGTGGCCAACAACCGCAGCTACCTGCTGGCCTTCACCAACCTCGGCCGCGTCTACTGGCTGAAGACCTACCGCATCCCCGAATGCTCCCGCGGCGCCCGCGGCAAGGCCATCGTCAACCTCGTCCGGCTGGGCGAGGGCGAGGAGGTCAAGCAGATCGTCCCCGTGCGCTCCTTCCGGAACGAGGGGGAATACCTGCTCTTCGCCACGCGCGACGGCGTCATCAACAAGATCGCCACGAAGCTCTTCGCCAACATCCGCCGCGCCGGCATCAACGCCATCGCGCTCGAGGAGGGCGACGAGCTGGTCGACGTGGTCCTCTCCACGCAGGAGCACAACCTGATGCTGGCCACCCGCCTCGGCCAGGCCATCGTCTTCCCGCCCTCGGCCTTCCGCGCCATGGGACGCAGCACGCGCGGCGTGCGCGGCATCCGGCTGGAGCACGGCGACTCCGTGATCGGCATGGTGGTGCTCGAGCCCGGCAAGCAGGTGCTGACCGTCAGCGAAAACGGCTACGGCAAGCGCACCCCGATCGACGAGTACCGCGTGACCAACCGCGGCGGCAAGGGCATCCGCAACATGATGCTGACCGAGAAGACCGGCGACGCCGTGGGCGTGGCCGCCGTCTCGCCCGAGGACGAGGTGATGGTCACCACGGTCAACGGCACGGTGATCCGCACGGCCGTCGGCGAGATCTCGACCTACGGGCGCGCCTCGCAGGGCGTGCGCGTCATCCGCCTGCGCGACGGCGACGTCGTGCGCGACATCGTCGCCGGCAAGAACGAACGCGAGCTCGAGAAGGAATCCGCCGCCGTGGCGGACGCCGGCGACTCCGGCGCCGTCGACGAGGAGTCCCCCGCGGAACCCGCCCCCGCCGGCGAGCCCGCCGAGGAGGGCTTCGACGAACCCGCGGAAGCCCGCGGCGAATCCGAAGGAGATGAAGAATGAGAAAGATCCGCTTCGTCGTCCCGAACTTCTTCACCAGCGTCAACTTCCTGATGGGGGTGTCCGCCATCCTCCTCGCCACGGGCGGGCTCGTCCCGGCCGAGACGGGGATCGTCGTCGGCGCGCAGCTGGTGCTGATCGGCGCCCTGGCCGACAAGCTCGACGGCTTCGCCGCCAAGCGGCTCGACGCCCGCACCGAGTTCGGCGCGCAGTTCGACTCGCTCGCCGACCTGGTCGCCTTCGGCCTGGCGCCCGCGTTCATCGTCTTCTTCGCCTACCGCACCTGGGCGTACGACTGGTTCGCGACGCACAAGCCGATGATGTGCGTCTCCTTCTCGGTCTACGTGCTCTGCGCGGCGATGCGCCTGGCCCGCTACAACGCGATGGACATCGCCGGCGTCGGGCATCCGGGCTACTTCTCCGGCCTTCCCTCGACGTTCGCCGGCGCCGCCACGGCGCTCTGCGTGATCCTCGGGTCGCACTACGGCTTCTTCGCCTACGCCGGCGAGCAGTGGCTGGGGGCGATGCTCCTGGCGCTGGTCCTCTTCGGCGTCCTGATGGTCTCGCCGCTCTACCTCTCCAAGCTCAAGCGCCGCAGGAGCCGCTGGCTCAACGCCCTCCAGATCGTGCTGATCGTCGTGGTCTACGTCTGCGGCCTCTCCTTCTGGGTCCCCTACGGCTACATCCCGATCGCGGCGGTCGCCGCCGGCTACTTCGTGATCGGCTTCGGACACGGACTTCTCCATCGCGACGAAATCCTGGAGGAACATCGCCGCCTCGCCGAGCAGGCGGGCGCGAAGAACGAAGAATAGACCAACCCGACGACCGGAGGCGCGCCATGACGACAAGACGTTTGCTCGAAAGCTCCCTTCTCTTCGGAATCGCCGCCCTGCTGGCGGCCTGCGGATCCGACGGCGGATCGTCGTCGTCGGGCCCCGACGGCGGAAACGACGACCCGAAGCCGTCGAGGACCGCCTGCGTCGGCGGGACGCTGACCGACTCGCGCGACGGCAAGGTCTACGCGTGCGACACCGTCGGAACGCGGATCTGGATGACCCAGAACCTCGACTTCGGCAAGAAGAGCGTCCCCGGCGCCACCGACCAGGGCGACGCCTCCGTCTCCGCCGCCGAGAAGTACTGCTACGGCGACGACGAGGCGAACTGCCTCTCCGACGGCGCGCTCTACTCCTGGCACTCCGCGCTGGCGCTCGCCGCCTCCTGCACGCCGACCTCCTGCGCCCCGAAGGCCGGGGCCCGCGGGCTCTGCCCCGAGGGGTGGCACGTGCCGACCTCCGCCGAGTTCGCCGAGCTGGAGTCCTTCTACGACATCGCCAACGACTCGATCCCCAACCACAACGCCGTCCCGCAGCTGGTCTCCGACGAGTTCTGGAAGGGAATCATGGCCGGCGCCCGCTACGCCTCCGAAGACTCGCTGCCCTTCACCGCGCGCGGCTCCTCGGGCATCTGGTGGACCGCCGACGGCGGCCAGTGGGAGCTGAGCAACACCTTCGAGGCGGCTTCCTATCCGCGCGAGGGCTACGCCTTCTCGCTGCGCTGCGCGAGCGACGCCGAGGTCGTGATCCCCGACGAGGGCTCCTCGTCCTCCTCCGGCCTCTCCTCGGCAGAGACCTCCAGCAGCTCCTCCGAGGCGATCTCCTACGCCGTGGTCGACCCGATCGACGCCGCCACGTGCGAATCGGCCGGGCTCTGCGGCTCCTTCACGGACTCCCGCGACGGGCACGTCTACCGCTGGACGAAGATCGGCGAAAGGACCTGGATGGCCCAGAACCTCGACTACGGCGCGATGGTCTCGAACGCCCCCGACGGCACCGACGGCAACGTCGCCGTGACGCTGGCCGACGGGCAGAAGTTCTGCTACGACAACGACGCCTCCAACTGCTCGACCTACGGCGCGCTCTACCAGTGGCACGTCGCCATGGGCAAGCCCGCCTCCTGCGGAAGCGCCTCCTGCGCCGACTCCGGCGCGGTCCGCGGCGTCTGCCCCGAAGGGTGGCGCATGCCCGGGATCGAGGACTGGAGCCGCCTGCTGGGCAACGTGAACTACGCCGCGCCGAAGCTGCAGTCCTCCTCGTGGAGCGGCGGCACGGACGACTACCTCTGGGCGGCGCTGCCCGCGGGACGCTACCGCTACAGCGAAACGGCGTGGCCGTCCTACTTCGCCGGGAAGGGCTCGTTCGCCTTCTGGTGGCTGGCCGACGAAACGACGGAAACCAACGCCGCCACGGGCTCCATCGTCGGCTACGTCGACCAGGGCTTCTCGAACAAGCTCGAAGACGCGCTCTCGGTGCGCTGCGTGAAGGACTGAAGACGGCGGGTCGATGGGAGCGTTCCTGCAAATCGTCTTCGGACTGCTGGGGCTCAGCCTGCTGGTCTTCCTGCACGAGCTGGGCCACTTCGCGGTCGCCCGGCTCTGCGGCGTGCGGGTGAAGACCTTCTCCGTGGGATTCGGCCCCAAGATCGCCAAGTTCACGCGCGGCGGGACGCAGTACTGCGTCTCCGCGATCCCCTTCGGGGGATACGTGGCCATGGCCGGCGAACACCCCGACGACTCCGATCCGGAACCGGGCGACTTCACGTCCGTCTCGCTCCCGCGCCGCGCCGCCATCGTCTTCGCGGGCCCCTTCGTCAACATGGTCCTCGCCTTCCTGCTCCTCTGGGGCGTCTACATGGTCGGCGTGATGGAACGCGAGTCCTCGCGCCTGGCCGTGGGCTTCGTGGAGGAGGGCTCTCCGGGCGCCGAGGCCGGGCTCCAGCCGGGCGACACGATCGTCCGGGTCGACGGCCGCGCTCCGAGCGGGTGGGACGCCTTCCACGAGGAGGCGGGCATCAGCATCGGGCGCCCGATGCGCCTCGCGGAGCGCCGCGACGGCGCCGACCTCGAGCTCGTCCTCGTCCCGCGCGAGTTCCGCGACTTCGGCGTGGGCTACGCGGGCATCCTGCCGCTGCGGCGCGTCGTCGCGGCGGAG
>CADBQJ010000093.1 GCA_902796785.1 Fibrobacter succinogenes | reverse complement strand
TTCGGCGGGGGAACCTGTCATGGCAACGACGCCGCGCGCGGAAGGGCGCGCGGGGGAGCGGTTCGGGCTATTGTTCCGGATCGCGGCTGACGACGCCCATCGCGCGGTACTTGGCGTAGCGCCGCTCCACGAGCTCCTCGGGCGGGAGCGCGCGGAGTTCGGCGAGTTCGGCGCGGATCCGGGCGCGGAGCGCGTCGTAGACCGTCTGCGGCGCGGAGAGGATCTCGCCGTCGGGAACCACGCCGTCGATCAGCCCGAATTCGAGCGCGTGCGCGGCGTCGAGCTTGAGGCGGCTCGCGGCCTCCGGCGCCAGGGCCGCGTCCTTCAGGAGGATCGATGCGCACCCTTCGGGGGAGATGACCGAATACCAGGCGCTTTCGAGCATCAGCACGCGGTCGCAGAAGGCGAGCGCCAGCGCGCCGCCGGACCCGCCCTCGCCAGTGACGACCGAGAGGGTGGGGGTCGCGAGGTCGCTCATCTCGAAGAGGTTCTCCGAGATGGCCTGGTGGACGCCGCGCTCCTCGGCCGCGATTCCGGCGTAGGCGCCGGGAGTGTCGACGAAGAGGAGGACAGGGCGGCGGAACTTCGCCGCCTGGCGCATCAGCCGGAGCGCCTTGCGGTAGCCCTCGGGGTGGGGCATGCCGAAGTTGTCGCGGAGGTTTTCGGAGAAGTCGTGCCCCTTGCGCGTTCCGATCGCGGTGACGGGAATCCCCTCGAAGCGGCCGACGCCGGCGATCACCGCGCGGTCGTCGCCGAAGAGGCGGTCGCCGTGAAGCTCGATGAAGTCGTCGACGAGCGCGGCGACGAAGTCCTGGGGCTTGGGCCGCCCGGGCAGGCGCGCCTCGCGCACGGAGTCCCACTGCGTCCCGAGCCCGCCTTCGGTCCGTTCCGGACGTTCGTTCATGGCGCCTCCGCGTGGAGTTTCAGGAGGGATGCGCAGGTCGCGCGCATCCCGTCGCGCGGGACGACCGCGTCCACGAAGCCGTGCTCCAGCGCGAACCCGGCGCTCTGGAACCCGTCGGGCAGCTTCTGCTTCATCACCTGCTCGATCACGCGCGGCCCGGCGAAGGCGACGAGCGCGTCGGGCTCGGCCAGGACGACGTCGCCCTGGAGCGCGAACGAGGCGGCCACGCCGCCGGTGGTGGGCCGGGCGAGGATCGAAAGGTGGAAGAGCCCGGCCTTGTGGAGCCGGCGGATCGCGGCGGAGGTCTTGGCCATCTGCATCAGGGAGTAGAGCCCCTCCTGCATCCGGGCGCCGCCGGAGCGGCAGACCATCACGAGCGGGAGGCGCCGGCCTTCGCAATGCTCCGCGAGGAGCGCGATTTTCTCGCCCGCGACGCTGCCCAGCGACCCCATGACGAAGTCGGTCTGCATCACGCCGAGCCCGAAGGGAATCCCCTCCAGCGAGGCCTCGCCGGTCAGGACCGCCTCGGCGGGGCTTTTCTCGTATCCCGCGGCGATCTTCGCGTCGTAGCCGGGGAAGTCCAGCGGGTTCGCCGAACGGAATCCGGCGAAGAGCTCGCGGAAAGATCCCCTGTCGGTCAGGAGGGCGACCCAGGGATCGCCGGAAGCGCCCTTGCGCGACAGCAGATTGCGGAGAAAGCCGAACATCGGCGCGCCGGGCCGGAGCCGGGGTTATTTGTCCGCGTCTTCGGCCTTTTCCGCGTCGCCGCAGCAGCAGTCGTCGTGGCCGCCGCAGCAGCAGTCGTCGTCGCAATCGCAGTCGCAATCGCAGTCGCAGCAGCAGTCGTCCTGGGGGCGGGCCTTCAGTTCGATGGAGAAGTCCCCCTTCGTGATCTTCAGCTCTCCGATGTCGAGGTGGGCGAAGACCAGCATCAGTTGTTTGATTTCCTCGTTGTTCATCCGGGACTCCTTTTGTTCTCGATGGACGAAACATAGAACTTTTCGCGCCCCGCGCCCTCTCCGTTTTTTATCCATACGTTCGCGCGGCCGATCTTCTTGACAAAAGACGATAATGTGCCTATGTTATCGCCACCGAAAAGAAAGACAGAACCGTCCGGAGACCAGAATGGCCGTCAAGAAAACGTCCCAGAAGCCCGCCAGGAAACCCGTCGCCAGGGCCGCCGCCAAGAAGAGCCCCGCCAAGGCCGCCTCGCGCAAGACCGCGCCGAAGGCCGCCGCCCGGGGGACGAAGAAGCCCCGCCGCGGACGCCCCACCCTTTCCCCCAACGGCCGCGTGGGCAGCAACATCTCGCTGCGCATGCCGCCCGAGCTCTACGGCTACCTCAAGAAGACCGGCAAGGGCTGGCAGACCCGCGTCGTCCGCCACCTGATGGCCGAAATGGACCGGAAGGCCGCCTGGATGAAGGGCTGATTTCCGTCGCGACCGAACGCGAAAGGACCTCTCCGCGAGAGGTCCTCTTCTTTTCCCCGGCCGCGCCGCCTCAGCGGGATTCCGCGGGGAGGCCGAGCAGCAGGCGCAGGGCGACGGAGGCGAGCGCCATGCCGAACGCGGCCACCACGGGCGCGGCGGTTCCGCAGACCGTCTTGCGGAGGGTCCCCGCGGGCGCGCTCTCCGGCGGGATCACGCCCCCGACCGGACGTTCCGCGCTGTAGACGCAGGGGTAGTCGCCGGAGAAGCCCTCGCGGCGCAGGCGGATGCGCATCTCGCGGGCGAGCGGGTCGCCGTCCGTCTTCCAGATCGAGGCGACGCGCACCTGCGTGGGGTCGAGCTTGCGGGCCGCTCCCATCGACGAGACGAAGGGGACGCCCTCGCGGGCCGCGCGGAGCGCCAGTTCGGTCTTGCTGCGCAGCGTGTCGATGGCGTCCACCACCAGGTCGTAGTCGGCCAGCCGGAGAGGGGAGTCCGCGCCGAAGAAGGCGTCGATCTCCTCGGTCTCGCATTCCGGGACCACCTCGCGCAGGCGGCGCGCCATGGCGGCGGGCTTGCGCGTCCCGAGCGCGGGGACCGTGGCGTGGAGCTGGCGGTTGAGGTTGCTCGGGGCCACGACGTCGTCGTCCATCAGGGCGATCCGCCGGACGCCGGAGCGGACGAGCGCCTCGGCGCACCAGGAGCCCACGCCGCCCACGCCGACCAGCAGCACGCGCCGGGCGGCCAGGGCGTCGAGCGCGTCGCGTCCCAGCAGGAGCTCCAGCCTGGAGTCGGCCCCTTCGGGCGAGCGGAGAGAGGAGTTTTCCATCGTCGCAAATTTAGTCGGAGAAAGGCGATTTCGGCCCCGTCCGGGCTGTCCCGGCGGCGGCCAAATTGTAGATTTCCACAGGATCCAAGGGCACAAAGGGCGCTTATGAGACCAATTTTCCGGCATCGCCGCTTCGGGACGACCCTGGTCGCCCTCTGCGCGGCGGTTCTGACCTCGCTTCCCGCCTCGCTTTTCGCGCAGGACGAAGCCGAACTCCGGCGCCAGCTCCGCCTGGTCCAGGAGGAGATCGACCGCGAGCAGAAGCTCCGCCAGCGCGAGCAGGAGCGCGACAACACCTTCGCGGTCTCGGCCAACGAGCGGCTCAAGCGGCTCCAGTCCGAAAAGGCGGTCGTCAAGGCCCAGACCGACTCCCTCGCGGCCGAGCTGCGCCGGCTCGAGGCCGCCCGCACGCGCCAGATCTCCACGGCCCGCTGGTACGCCAAGCGGCACGACGACCACAACCGCTTCCTCGCCGGATACGCCGACAGCCTCGCCGAGCTGGTGAAGGCCGACTTCCCCTACGCCCGCGAGGAGCGGCTCCGCTCGCTCGAGGCGCTGAAGGAGCAGCTCTCCGTCGGCGCCATCTCCCCCGAAGAGGGGACCGACCGCCTCTGGTCGATGCTGCTGGCCGTCCTCCGCTCCGGAAGCGGCGCGGAAAACTGGTCCGGCACGCTCGCCACGCCCGAAGGGGAGCTCTCCGGAAAGTACCTCCGGCTGGGCGCCGTCTTCATGGCCTTCGTCTCCGACGACGGGCGCGAAGTGCACCTGATGACCCGCTCGGGCGACGAGTGGCTCTGGCGCCGCCTCTCCGACGAGAGCGACGCGCGCGCCGCCGTCCGCGAGGCGCTGAAGGTCTCCGAAGGGAAGAGCGCGCCCGCCCTGGTGCCGATTCCCGTGCAGGCCTCGGCCGTCCGTTCGAAGGCGGAAGGAGGCGACCGATGAGAGCGCTTCTTTCCGCGCTGCTGGCCTGCTCGCTCCTGGCCGCGCCCCTCTTCGCGCAGCAGAACGAGGAGGAGCAGAAGGCCGTCCAGCGCCAGATCAAGCTGCAGTCGCTCCAGAGCCAGCTCGAGGACCTCCGCCGCAAGCGCGACAAGATCGTGGTGGACCGCTGGGAGGAACGCCGCGCCGCGAACGAAAAGCGCGAGGAGCTCAACCGCCGGCTGGAGGAGGCCCGCCTGGAGCTCGAGACCGCCGGCGAGCGCAAGTCGCGCCTGATGGACGACCTCCGCGCCGTCCAGGCCGAGGTGGCCCAGGGCCAGCAGGCCGTCGAAGGCGCCCGCGCCCGCTTCCTCTCGCTTTCCGAACAGGGCGGCAAGCTCCAGGAGCTCCGCCAGGCGACCGACGAAGGGCTCGGCCTGGAGTCGAACGAGCGGATCGCCGCCTTCAACCGCGCCTCCGAAACGCTCGCCCTCGTCAAGGACAAGCCCGAAAAGGTCTTCGAAGCGCTCTACTCGCTGGCGGTCCGCGAGATCCGCGCCAGCCGCGAGATCGTCCTCTCGAAGGGCGAGCTCCTGAGCGGCGAGAAGCTCCGGCAGGGGACCCTGCTCCGGCTGGGCGACGTGCTCGCGCTGCGCGACGTGCCCGGCCCCGAGGGGGCGCCCGCCATCATGCTGACCCGGATCGAGAAGAACCGCCGCTCCTTCCGCTGGAACGACCGGCTGGGCGAGGAGACCGCGCTCGCCGTCCGCAAGGCGCTCGAAAGCCTCTCCGGCCCGGCCGACTCCGCGAAGCTCGTCCAGGTCCCGGGCGACATCCTCCTCTCGCCGCTCGACCTGGGCGACGCCGGCGGCGAATCCCGCGACGGCGCGGTCGGCTACGTGGCCGACCTCTTCGAGAAGGGGGGCGCGCTGAGCTGGCCCATCGCCGCGCTGGCGCTGCTGGCCCTGCTGCTCTCGGGCGAACGGTTCGTCGCGTTGAACCTGCTCGCGCGCCGGAACTCCGCGCGCCTGCGCGAGGCCATGGAGGCGGCCGCGAAAAAGGCCGCCACGCGCGAGGAGGCCGAGGGCGCGCTCGAGGAGATCCTCGTGCGCGAACGGCCCCGGCTCGAGAAGCACCTCAGCACCATCTCCGTGCTCGGGGGCGCCGCGCCCCTGCTCGGGCTTCTGGGGACGGTCCTGGGGATGATCCAGCTCTTCGACGTCATCACCCGCTACGGCACCTCCGACCCCAAGCTGCTCGCCGGCGGCATCGCCGTCGCGCTGGTGACCACCCAGCTCGGCCTGATGGTGGCCATTCCCGTCCAGCTCCTCCACAACTACCTCGCCAACCGCGCCGACGCCCTCGCCTCGCAGGCCGAGGAAGGGGCGCTCGCGATCCTCAACCGCGTCCACCGCACGGAAGCGTAAGATGGCCCCCTCCCTCCAGCCGGTCTTCGAAGAGGTGAGCGAAACGCTCGCGCGCGGCGGGTGGGTCATGGTCCCGCTCTTCCTGACCGGCCTGGCCGCCTGGTTCCTCGCCATCTCGCAGTGGCGCGAGCTCCGCGCGATGCGCCGCGGGATCTCCGGCGAGGTCGGGCGTCTCTTCGCCGAAATCCGCGGCGACGACGGCATGCCCGCGAAATGGGCCTCCGAGGAGGTCCGCGCGCGGCTGCTGCCCCGGACCGCCGCCCATCTGCGCACGCTGGGCCGCCTGGCCGCGGTCGCGCCGCTGCTCGGGCTGCTGGGGACGGTGACCGGCATGCGCGAAAGCTTCGCCACCATCATGACGCACGGCTTCGGCAACCCCGTGCTGCTGGCCGACGGCATCTCCGAGGCGCTGCTCACCACGCAGGCGGGCCTCGTGGTCGCCTTCCCGCTCGTGATGGCCCACACCTGGCTCCGGAACCGCTCCCGCGCGCTGCGGCACGCCGTCGAGTCCGAGCTGGTCGCCCTGGAGAACGGGGCGGCGGGGGAGGGCGCGCGATGAGCCTGCGCGCCGAAAACCGCTCCCGCAGGGAAAGCGGCATCGACATCTCGCCGATGCTCGACATGGTCTTCATCCTGCTGATCTTCTTCGTGGTGACCAGCACCTTCACGCGCGAGACCGGCGTGGACGTCACCAAGCCCAAGGCCTCCACGGCGCAGGACCTCTCCCGGGAGGCGGTGATGATCGGCATCAGCCGCCAGGGGACGCTCCACGTGAACGAGGCGCAGGTGCCGCTCACCTCGCTCCGGCGGATCCTCGAGAACATCGTCCGCGAGACGCCCGACCGCCCGGTGGTGCTGATCGCCGACCGCGACGCCCCCTCCGGCCTCGTGGTGGACGTCCTCGACGAGTGCAACCTGGCGCGCGTGGCCAAAGTGTCGATCGCGGCGCAGCGGGAGTGAGCGATGAAGCGGCTCCGTCCGTTGCCCCTCCTCCTGACCGCCCTCGCCGCGCTGGTCGTCCAGTCCTTCTTCTTTCTCGTCATTCCCGTCCTGAACGCCCTCTTCGGCGAAATCCCGCGGCGCGAGCGGGCGGAGATCTCCGAGCCGGTCCAGGTCGACCAGGCGGTCGTCAAGCCCCGGCAGCGGCAGAACCGGCGCGAAATCAAGCCGATCCGCTCGCAGCTCAGGCTCAAGGCGCCGCGCGCGACGGCGGGCGGCCCCTCGCGCGCCTTCTCGATGGACCTCTCCCTGGCCACGGGGACCGGGAGCGCGGGCGGCGTGGCCGTCGGCGCGGGCGGGGGAGCGGCCTCGAACGTCGTCTACGAGGCGGGCCAGGTCGACGCCCAGGCGGTGGAGCTCTCCGGCGCGAAGGTCGACTATCCCAGGCGGGCCCTGCGCGAACGGGTCCCGGGCCACGTGGTCCTGCTGCTCGTGGTGGAGACCGACGGCTCGGTCTCGTCGGTCGAGCTGCTCTCGGTCGACCCGCCTGGATACGGGTTCGAGAGCGCGGCGATCGCCGCGATGAAGGGCTACCGCTTCCAGCCCGCGAAGATCGACGGCGTCCCCGTCCGCCAGCGCTATTCCAAGGAGTTCTTCTTTGACGCGCCCGACTGACCGCCTTCCGCGCCTTCTCCGCGCGTGCCTCGCCGCGGCGCTCCTCTGCGCCGCGTCCGCCTTCGCGCAGATGCAGGTGCGCGAGACGCAGTCGATGGACTCCTGGTTCGTCGCCGCGAACGAGGC
>CADBQJ010000092.1 GCA_902796785.1 Fibrobacter succinogenes | reverse complement strand
GCGGTGCAGCTCCGGAACGGCCGCACGGAGGAGTGGGTGAACGGCGCCCGCAAGCGGGTTTACTGAGGCGCCGGGCCGCCCCGGCGCCAGGCTCGGTTCACAGCGCGTCGATTCCGCGGATGTTCCACAGCGGCAGGTTGACCATCCAATCCTGGCGGACGAAGGGCTTCATCGAGTAGCGGACGCCCAGCAGTTCCGGATGCTTCGCGACGAACGTGCGCAGGGACTTCGACCGCACGTTCTCCTCGGCCTTGACTTCGATCGGCAGGACGCCTTTCTCCGTCTGGACGACGAAGTCCAGCTCTATCTTCGAATCGTTCGGGCCGTAGTACCACGCCTCTTTCCCGAGCGCCCGGAGCTGCGTCAGCACGTACTCCTCCGTGAAGGCGCCTTTGTATTCCCTGAAGACGTTGTCGCCGACCAGGACCTGCGCCGCGGGGGCGTCCATCATCGCGCCCAGGAGCCCGACGTCGAGCATGAACAGCTTGAACACCGACTGTTCCTCGTAGAACTTCAGCGGCATCTCCACGCGCGAAACGCGGTGCACCCTGTGGACCAGGCCGGCGTCGGCCAGCCACTGGATGGCCAGCTCGAACTCGCCGCTGCGCCCGCCGCGCTTCAGTCCGGAGTACTGGAACTTCTTGTTCTCCTTGGCGAGCTGCCGGGGGATGTCGTTCCAGACCAGGTTCACCTTCGGAAGATGCGGCGCGGGGACGTGCTTCGAAAAGTCGTTCCGGTAGTCCGAAAGAATCTGCCGCTGGATTTTCCGAATCTCGTTCGGCCCGGCCTTTTCGCAGAAGGCGCGGACGACCGCCGGCATTCCGCCGACGAAGTAGTACTGCCGGAGAAGTTCCTCGAAGAAGGAAGTCAGCGAATTCAGGACGCCAACGTCGCCGCGCTCGATCGCGTCCGCCGCCTGCGGACGGCCGACCGCCCTGACGAACTCGACGAACGTCAACGGGTGGAGCGTCAGGAAGTCGACCTTCCCCACGGGAAAGGAGATTCCCTGGTGCATCGAAACGCCGAGCAGCGAGCCCGCGACGGCGACATGGTAGTCCGGGGCGTCTTCGCAGAAATACTTGAGCGCGGTCAGCGCGCGCGGATATTCCTGGATTTCGTCGATGATGACGAGCGTTTTGCCCGGCTTGATGTCCACTTGCGAAAGGGCCGAAAGCGCCCGAATCATCCGTTCAGCCGAAAAATCGGAAAACACTTCGTCCAGATTGGCATGCCGTTCGCAGCTGATGTAGGCCACGGACTCGTATTCGTGCTCGCCGAAATGGCGAAGCAGCCATGTTTTGCCGACTTGTCGGGCACCTTTTAAGATCAAAGGCTTGCGCCGCGGGTTTTCTTTCCACTTGAGCAAATCGTTGTACAAGAGGCGGTCCATAACCACAATATGCATTTTTTTCTGCCGTTCAAGAGCCTTCTTGTTGCACTTTTTCTGCCATTTAGAAGCGATAGAGTTGCATTTTTATGGCCGATAAAATGCCAAGCGAGTACACTTTTCACTGCACTAGACCGGAGACCAAGTTTAGTGATCAGGTCTTAGTGATTAGCGATTAGTGCGTCCAATCTCCTGCGGCAGCAAAAAGCAGGGCCCCACTCCGGAGCCCTTCTTCTTTTTCAACTTGCGCGCAGCGCGTTACTACGCACTAATCCCCTGATCCCTGATCCCTAATCCCTGACCTCCGCCACCACGTCGATTTCGACGAGCGCGCCCTTGGGGAGCGCGGCGACCTGCACGCAGGAGCGCGCGGGCTTGGAGACGAAGAACTTCGCGTAGGTTTCGTTGAAGCGCGCGAAGAGCGAGAGGTCGGAGAGGAAGCAGGTGGTCTTCACGACCCGGTCGAGCGAGCTGCCGGCGGCCTCGAGCGCGGCGGCGAGGTTCTTCGCCGCCCGTTCGGTCTGCTCCTCGATCGTGCCCGCCAGTTCGCCCGTCGCCGGGTCGAGCCCGAGCTGGCCCGAGAGCCAGACCAGGCCGCCGGCGACGACGGCGTGCGAGTAGGGGCCGAGCGCGGCGGGCGCGCCTTCGGCGTTCAGCGCCTTCACTCGGGCGCCTCTTCCGAGAGCGTCTTCACCAGGTCGGGGATCATCAGCTCGAACTTCGCGCCGTACCAGTGCGACTCGTCGTCCACGGTCCGCTCGATGGCGACCACCGTCATGTCGGCGGCCACGCGGGCCGCGTCGTAGACGGAGAGCCCGCGCATCAGCGCGCCGGTGAAGACGGAGGCGTAGACGTCGCCCGTGCCGTGGCTGCTCTTCGAGATCTTCCTGTGGCGGTAGTACTTCTTTTCCTTCCCGTCCCAGGTGACGACGCCGGTGGTGGCGGCGTCGTAGCTCACGCCGGTCAGCACGACCGTCTTCGCGCCGATCTTCGTCAGGTTGGCGAGCAGCGCGTCGATGTAGGCCTCGTCGTAGGTTTCGCGGTATTCGTCGCCGGTGAGCTGGCACGCTTCGGTGATGTTCGGGACGATGATCTGCGCCTCGGCGCAGAGCTTGCGCATCTCGGCGACGAACGCGGCGTCGAAGCCGGGGTAGAGCTTGCCGTTGTCGGCCATCGCGGGGTCGACGATCGTCCGGCCGCCGGGGGCGAGCGTGGTGCGCATCAGGTCGATCACGTAGGCGATCTGCTCGGCGCTGCCGAGGTAGCCGGTGTAGATGGCCTCGAAGGAGATCTTCTCCTTGCGCCAGTGGTCGGCGATCTTCGGCATGTCCTCGGTGAGGTCGCGGAAGGTGTAGCCCTTGAATCCGGCGGTGTGCGTGGAGAGGACGGCGGAGGGGAGGATCGCCGTCTCGAGCCCGCAGGCGGAGAGCAGGGGAAGCGCGACGGTCAGCGAGCACTGGCCGACGCACGAGATGTCCTGGACTGTCAGGATGCGCTTGTACATGTCGTCCTCCTTGAAGGGTGATGTGGAAACGCGGCGAAAAGTAGGAACCGGGGGAGGTTCTTCGGCCGCCGGGGGCAAAATAAAAAAGAAATCCGACCTGTTCAATAGGAAATGAGGCGAAAGCCGCGAAAATCCCGCTTGCGGCAAAGGGAGCGGGCCGCTCTCCGCCTAGTCTTCGAACAGGGGGGTCGAGAGGTAGCGGTCGCCCGTGTCGGGGAGGACGACGGCGATGTTCTTTCCCGCGTTTTCGGGCCGCCTGGCCAGCTCGATCGCGGCGTGGAGCGCGGCGCCGGAGGAGATGCCCACGAGGACCCCCTCCACGCGTCCGGCCAGGCGGCTGGCGGCGTAGGCCTCCTCGTCGGTCACGGCGAAGACCTCGTCGATCAGCGAGCGGTCGAGGATTTCGGGGACGAAGCCCGCGCCGATGCCCTGCAGGCCGTGGGGTCCGGCTTCGCCGCCGGAGAGGACCGCGGAGGTCGCGGGCTCCACGGCGACCACCTTGAGCGCGTGGTTCTTCGACTTGAGGAAGCGGCCCGCGCCGGTGAGCGTGCCGCCGGTTCCCACGCCGGCCACGAAGAAGTCGACGCGCCCGGAGGTGTCGGCCCAGATTTCGGGGCCGGTGGTGCGCTCGTGCGCGGCCGGGTTGGCGGGGTTGACGAACTGGCCGGCCACGACGCTGCCGGGCAGGGAGGCCTTCAGCTCCTCGGCCTTCTCGATCGCGCCGCGCATCCCCCGCGCGCCGGGGGTCAGCACCACTTCGGCGCCGTAGGCCTTCATGATGCGGATGCGCTCGACCGACATCGAGTCGGGCATGACGATGACCAGGCGGTATCCGCGCACCGCGGCGACCAGCGCCAGCCCGATGCCCGTGTTGCCCGAGGTGGGCTCGATGATCGTCCCGCCGGGCTTCAGCAGCCCCCTGCGCTCCGCGTCGTCGACCATGGCCCTCGCCACGCGGTCCTTGATCGACCCCGCGGGGTTGAGGAACTCGAGCTTGGCGAGCAGCCGCGCGCGCAGCCCGAACCGCTTCGCGACGCGCGAGAACTCCACGAGCGGGGTCTTGCCGATGAGGTCTTCCGCGGAAAGGAGGATGTTCGTCATGCCTTCGAAGATAGTAGTTTTGAGCACTATGAAAATCCGCGGAAACCGCAAAATCGCGCTCGAGGCCTGCGCCGCGCTCTGGGCCTTCTGGATCGCCAACGTCCTGCTGAGGCTCGTCAGCCTGGGCCGCGCCGACGCCTTCGGCTTCCCGGCGGTCAACAAGCTGGAGTGGTACAT
>CADBQJ010000091.1 GCA_902796785.1 Fibrobacter succinogenes | reverse complement strand
CTCAATTTGATCAACGAAGATTCGCTAAAGGCGCAGAGGTTGACTCGCGAGGAATGGGACAATCAGGCAATGTGCGGGATTGGCAGAGACAACATCCATATTGGGTCCGATGGGAAAGCATACCCCTGTTCTGGCTGGATGGTTGAACTGGGCGATGTGCGAGAGCAGCCGATAAAGGACATTTGGGAAAAGTCTCCCGCGTTGAACAAGCTGAGAAACATTACCCGCGGAAGCATTCCGCAATGCTATGACTGCGAGGATAATGCGTTCTGCGCTCCGTGTATGTGTCGCAATGCAAATGAAAACGGAGGCAACCCCCTTAAGGTTGCAGATCATTTTTGCAAGATTGCAAATTTGAATCGGCGCATTGTCGAGGAAGAACTCGCGAAACGAAAGATGTCAAAATGGCAGTCGAAGAAGTGATGGCGCATGCCGCTCTTTGATGCGCATGTCCATTTTGGCCAATACAAGGAGCGTTATTGGACGCCTCCGCAATTGGCCAGGTGGGCGCGCGCCGTTGGCATGGACCGATTCGCGGCCGTTTCGACCAGCGCGATAGTCACGGATGACCCCGGTCTAATGGCCGAGGAACGTCAGGCGCTGGTGGACTGGTCGGACTGTCGTGGCATTCCCGTGCTTTGGATCACCCAATCGATGTTGCGCAAGTCGCCCGATTTGTCGATGTATATCGATGAAAATGTGGCGGCGCTCAAGGTGCATGGCGCTTCGGAACCCTGGGCGCCGATGGGGAAGCGCCTGCAGCGTGTATTCGGAATCGCCCGCGAACGCAACCTTCCGATTCAGCTGCATACCGGCGAATACGAGAATTGCATGGCCGCCGCCTATCTCCCGATTTGCCGTCTCTTTCCCGAAGTTAAGGTGGATTTGGTTCATGGTCGGCCGGTTTCGGGTGCTATGGAGGTTTTGCGCGAATGTCCGAATGTCTTCGTGGACACGGCCTTTATGCCGCACGATGACCTGCGATTGTTGCTCTCCAACGGGTTCGCGGACCGCGTTATGTTCGGGACTGATCTTCCCGTGCAGCAGTTCCACCTCAAAAGCTCGTTGCCGGCCTATCTGCGCCGGCGGATCGAGACATCGCGGCGCATTGCTGGGCAGCATTGGCGCACGATCGCCTGGGATAACGCGAACCGATTTTTCGGGAAGGAGCAAGGGACGCGGGAGCGCGACGCTAAGATCGCCTAAAGCGCCCTGATTTCCTCTTCGGAGAGGCCGGAGATTTCGGCGATCGCGGCGATGTCGATGCCTTTGGCGCGCATCGCCTTGGCCATTTCGCGCTTGCCGGCCGCGTTGCCTTCCGCAAAACTTTCGGCCTTCATTCGCTTGGCGCGCACGCGTTCGATGTCGGCCGCCTTGTCGCGCTGGATTTCGAGCAAGCGTTCCCGCAAATCGGCTGTCAGTTCCATAAAGACCTCCGATGCCTCCTTGACCTCCTGGCAAAACCCGGAGACCAGCGTTTCCGCCGTCTTCCGGTTGCCCTTTTCCAGAAAGATACACCATTCGTCCAGGCAGTCCAATTGCGTCCCCGTCTTGAGGTAGGAGAGCTGCAGAATGACGATGTTCTGCAGGCCGATCTTGATGTCTCCCGAGCCGTTGCGCATGGCGAACCACTCTTCGAAGCGCCCGTTCATGATCACGGGTTTCCTGGTGATGAGAATCGCGTACGCGGGCTGCAGTTCGTCGTAACCTCTGCCTTTCGACTGGCTCTGCACGAAGTTGCGGGCGGTGTAGAACTCCAGCCGCTTCAGAATGTCCTCGTCGGCGGACTTGATCTGGACTTCGATGTCGACGATGCCGGCGTGTTTCGTCATGCAGACGACGTCCATCCGGATGTTCTTGTCTTCGGTCGAGTTCGCGGCCGGTTCGTTGTTGACGAGGGTGACCTTGCCCACGGGCTTGCCGATTACCGACGAGATGAGCGAACCGAGCAGACGATTCGATTTTTCGGTGTTCTTGGCGAAAATCCCCTTGAAGATGATGTCGTTCATGGGGGTGAAGAGGTCTATGTCCTTGACGTTTTCGGCCATTTTGCGCACATCCTGTTGGTTCCGGTTGCGGCGCGATGCCATGCGGTTTGGGCGCAATTCCGCAACATTTTGCAAAAACAAACAATAGAAAAATTAAAGCAGTGATCTATCGGTATGATTTTTGGGAATTTTAGCTCGTTTGGGCGAATGAAGGGGCGCAAGCCTCTGTCCGATGCCTCTTTTATCTACATTTGCGTCCACTGCAAAACGACTGAAAGAAAACCACCCATCCTTTGGCAGTACCGTATCGCCTCTCGCAGTGGGGTCGCTAGTCTGCCGGAAAGGAGCCTGACATGGCCTCTATCGACAAAGAAAAGACCGCTGAACTGGTCACCAAGTTCGGGGCGAACGCCCAGGACACCGGCAACGTCCGCGTCCAGGTCGCTCTTCTCACCGAACGCATCCGCAACCTGACGGAACACGTGAAGGAAAACCGCAACGACGCCCACTCGACCCGCGGTCTGGTGGTGCTCGTCGCGAAGCGCCGTCGCTTGCTGAAGTACCTGCAGCGCACGAATCTTGAAGGATACCGGGCCCTGATCCAGGAACTCGGCCTCCGCAAGTAAAGGGCCGACCACCACGACCGCCCGGTTTCGCGCCGGGCGTTCGCATCAAACGAGGTTCGCTGTGAACAAGACCGAAATGACCGCCACGCTGTCCGACGGACGGCAGGTCCGATTCGAAACCGGCCGCATGGCCAAGCAGGCCGCCGGCTCCGCCGTCGTGCAGATGGGCGACGCGATGCTGCTCTGCACCATGTGCTACGGCGCCGACATGGGCAACCAGGGCTTCTTCCCGCTCACGGTGGAATACCGCGAAAAGGCCTACGCCGCCGGGCGCATCCCGGGCGGCTACTTCAAGCGCGAAGCCAAGCCGACCGACGAGGAAGTGCTCACCTCCCGCCTGATCGACCGTCCGATCCGCCCGATGTTCCCCGACGGCTTCCAGCGCGAAGTCCAGATCATCGCGACCGTGATCTCCGCCGACCAGAACAACCCCGTGGACGTCCTGGGCGTGAGCGCCGCCTCGCTCTCCGTCGGCCTCTCCGACATTCCCTTCGAGGAACAGGTCGCCGCGGTCCGCGTGATCAAGCTCGGCGACGAGTTCATCGTCAACCCCAGCTACGCGCAGATCGAGCAGGCCGACCTCGAAATGGTCATGGCCGGCACCGAAACCTCCGTGACGATGGTCGAAGGCGGCGCCTACGAGGTCTCCGAAGCCGACGTCGTCAAGGCGATCTCCGTGGGCCACGAGGAAGTGAAGAAGCTCTGCCGCGTGCAGGCCGAGCTGGTCGCCAAGGCCGGCAAGGCGAAGTTCGAGTTCGTCCCCCCGGCCCGCGACGAAGAGCTCTTCGCCAAGGTCGAGTCGCTCGTCGTCGACAAGCTCCGCGAAACCTTCCACGTCGACATGGTCAAGTCGCAGCACTATCCCGCCATGGACGCCATGAAGCAGGAGCTGCTGGCCCAGTTCGACGAGGAGACCATCGCCGAGAAGGGCGAGCTGATCAAGGAATACTTCGGCGCGATCGAAAAGCGCGAAATGCGCGAGATGATCCTGAACGAAGGGCGCCGCATCGACGGCCGCAAGACCACCGAGATCCGCCCCATCTCCATCGAGACCTCCGTGCTCCCCTCGGTGCACGGCTCCGCGCTCTTCCAGCGCGGCGAAACGCTCTCGCTGGCCACCACCACGCTGGGCAGCCCCGCCGACGTGCAGCACATCGAAAGCATCAAGGGCGACTCGACCAAGACCTACATGCTGCACTACAACTTCCCGCCCTTCTGCGTGGGCGAGTGCAAGCGCATCGGCACCCTCAGCCGCCGCGAAGTGGGCCACGGCCACCTGGCCGAACGCTCGCTGGCGCCCGTGCTGCCCTGCCCCGACGACTTCCCCTACGTCATCCGCGTGGTCTCCGACATCCTCGAATCCAACGGCTCCAGCTCGATGGCTTCGGTCTGCGGCGGCTGCCTCTCGCTGATGGACGCCGGCGTGCCGATCAAGTCGCCCGTGGCGGGCATCGCGATGGGCCTGATCACCGACGGCGACCGCCTGAAGGTCCTCTCCGACATCACCGGCACCGAGGACCACCTCGGCGACATGGACTTCAAGGTGACCGGCACCAAGGACGGCATCACCGGCTTCCAGATGGACATCAAGGTCAAGGGCATCACGCTCCAGATC
Organism: Fibrobacter succinogenes; assembly: GCA_902796785.1. Classification (GTDB taxonomy): domain Bacteria; phylum Fibrobacterota; class Fibrobacteria; order Fibrobacterales; family CADBQJ01; genus CADBQJ01. Next base: position 1,974 of record CADBQJ010000091.1, on the reverse strand, counting down.
ATGACGGACGCGCTGGAACAGGCCCGCCAGGGCCGCGCCCACATCCTGGGCAAGATGGCCGAAGCCCTCCCCGGGCCCCGTCCCCAGCTCTCGCCCAAGGCCCCCTCGATCGTCTCCTTCCGCATCAATCCCGCCCGCATCAAGGACGTCATCGGTCCCGGCGGCAGCGTGATCCGCGGCATCCAGGCCAACACCGGCGCCTCGGTGAACGTGGTGGACGACGGCACCGTGACCGTCGCCGCCCCGAACCAGAAGGCCGGCCAGATGGCCCGCGGCATGATCGAGGAACTCGTGGCCGAAGCCGAAGTGGGCAAGGTCTACAAGGGCAAGGTCAAGAGCATCGTCCAGTTCGGCGCGTTCGTGGAAATCCTCCCCGGCAAGGACGGGCTGGTCCACATCTCCGAAATGGCCGACCATCGCGTGGAAAAGGTCGAAGACGTGCTGAACATCGGCGACGAAGTCGAAGTGAAGTGCATCGGCATCGACCCCCGCGGCAAGGTCAAGCTGAGCATGAAGGCGCTGCTGCCCGGCCAGGAAGGCTAGGCGACGGCGAGTCCGGAACCCGAAGCCCCCCGCGATCCGGGGGGCTTCTTTACGAGGAGAGGCATGATCCGGAGAACGGTGCTCCCCGGCGGGACGACGGTCCTCAGCGAGAACGTCGAGGGTTTCGCCTCGGCCTCGGTCGGGCTGTTCCTCGGCGTCGGCTCGCGCGAGGAGAGCCCCGAGGACAACGGGATCGCGCACCTCTTCGAGCACGCCGTCTTCAAGGGGACGCGGTCGCGCGGCCCGCTCGAGCTGGTCGAGGCCGTGGAGAGCCGCGGCGGCCTGCTCAACGCCTACACCACGCGCGAGCAGACCTGCTTCTACGCGCGCACGGGCGCCGAGGACCTGCTGAACGCCGTGGACGTGCTCTGCGAGATGGTCCGCGAGCCCGCGCTCGACCCCGAGGCGATCCGCCTGGAGAAGGGAGTGGTGCTCGAGGAGATCCGCAGCTGCCTGGACGACCCGGAGGACCTGGCCGGCGACCTCTTCTGCGAGGCGCTCTGGGGCAAGGACGGCCCCGGGCTTCCCATCGCCGGCACGCTGACCTCGGTGCGGCGCCTCGGCATGGTCGATCTTCGGGCCCACCATATGGGCGTGATGCGGGCGTCGACGCCGATGGTGGTCGCCGCCGCGGGGAAGGTGGACCACGACGCCCTCGTGGAGGCGGTGCGGAGCCGTCTGCCGCGCAAGCGGGCTCTCCGCCGCCGCGCGGGTCCGGCGGTCTTCCGGCCGCGGAACGGAATCCGCGTCAGGAACTCCGCGGTGCAGCAGGCCAGCGTGGCGCTGGGGACCTTCCTGCCTTCGCGCGATCCGGATTCGACGGGGCTCGCCGTCTCCCTGGTCCACCTGCTGCTGGGCGAGGGGATGTCGTCGCGGCTCTTCCAGCGCGTGCGCGAGGAGCTCGGGCTGGTCTATTCCGTCGCCACGAGCGTCGACGTCTATTCCGACGGGTACGGCTTCAACGTGCAGTTCGCCGCCGAGCCCGGAAAGGCCGACAGGGCGCTGGAGGTGATCGCCTCCGAGCTGGCCCTGGCGCGGCGCGAGGGATTCTCGGACGGGGAAATCGCCGGCGCGAAGCGGATGATGCGCGGGGCGGCGACGCTCGCCGCGGAATCGAGCTCGGCGCGCGCGGCCGCGCTGGCGCAGCGCGAGCTGTCGCACCTGCCGCCGGAGGAGCTGGCCGCGCGCGACGCGCGCGTGGCGGCGCTCCCGGACGCGCTCGTGCGCGAGACGCTGCGCGCGGTTCTCGTCGGGAAAAAATGGGCCTGCGGCGCGGTGCTGCCCAAGGGGCAGAAGCTGGACCTCCGCAAGGGGCTCGCGTTCTGACGTTTCGGAAAACAGGAGGACGACCATGCGATTCGAGGAACTTCGCGAAAGACTCCAGAACGTCGTGCTGGAACCCGTGGCGGTGCTCGGCTACGGGACCGAGGG
>CADBQJ010000090.1 GCA_902796785.1 Fibrobacter succinogenes | reverse complement strand
TCGGGTTCCTCCCCGAACAGCCGCGGCGGGAGGATCGCCCTCGCTTCGTCGACCAGCTTGTCCCAGTCGCTTCGGCCGAGGAACCGCTCCAGCGGCTCGAAACAGTCGTCGTCCACGATGTCGTCGTTGTGGTTGTCCAGGTAATTCAGGAAGCAGTCGCGGAGGAATGCGTCGAGATACCGGGTGGATGTCTGCTTGAACTTCGCCATGCTCTTTTTTTCGCTCCTTTTTGTCGATTCGTTTCTTTATCGGGCAGGGTGACTCGGCGGTCGCATCGCGGCCCGAAAGCCGCGGCGTTCCGTCGTCGGGAAAAAAAGAAGCCCCCCATATATAGGGGCGACATGGAGACGCTTATGGCGTCAGCCCGCCATTCTCGGCCGGGAAATGCCCGGAATTGGCGAAAATGGCGTGAAACTGGCGGAAATGCCGCGTGGATGTCGATCTGGACTTCGTCATGTTCTTTCGCTCCTATTGTCGATTCGTTTCTTTATCGGACAAGGTGACTCGGCGGCCGCGCCGCGGCCCGAAAGTCGCGGCGTTCCGTCGTCGGGAAAAAAAGAAGCCCCCCATATATAGGGGCAACACGGAGACGTTATTCGTCTTTGCGGTCGTTGTCGCGCGATGCGATCGCGCATCATAAATATGATACGGGTGTCAAGGGGGCGACGCCGAAAAGGGGTGCCCTGCCAATCGCGCTTTCAACGCGGGAAAAGCAAAGGGCCCCTTTCCGGAGCCCTTTTCAATATCAAGGCGCGTAGCGCCATTATCCGCACTAAGACCTGAGACCTGAGACCTAATCGCTGAACTGGAAATCCCCGTTGAGGATTTTGCGGAGCCAGGCGAGGGCGGCGCGGACGCCGGCGCGCGAGGCGGTCTCCTCGATGGGGCAGTCGAGCAGTCGGGCGATCTCCTCCTCGTGGCCGTAGTAGCGCGCGGGGAGCTCCACCAGGCGCTGGACGGCGGAGGGGTCGGCCGGGTCGGTCAGCTTGGCGATCCAGAGGCGGCGCAGGCTCTTGATCAGAATGAAGTCCGCGGTGGTCTCCTCCTTGCGGCAGAGGCGCCCGTTCTTGTGGAAGTAGGTGCCGTCGGCCTTCATGTTCACCTTGATCCGCGCGAAGCGGGCGTGCTTGCCCAGCCCCTTGCAGCCGAACCCGAGCAGCGGGAACTCCAGGTGGCGCATCCGCGCGGAGCGGCGCGTCGCCGCGTCGGCCACGGCGGTCAGGCCGTAGTCCGCGATGCGGGCGGTCCAGCGGAGCACGACAAGCGCGGCGACCAGCAGCGCGCCGGAGAGGAGGGCGCCCAGCGCGGGATGGAGGAGCGAGGCCCCCACGAGCGCCAGCAGGAATAGCCCGCGGAAGACGCGCACGAGGGTGTCGACGAAGGCGAAGGGGGAGAGCAGGACGACGACGTTGGTCGCCAGCGTCAGCAGCAGCACGACCACGAAGGAGAAGGCCAGGAAGGCCAGGGAGAGGCCGAGAAAGAGGTCGACTTCGGGGAAGGCGAACCCGGCGGAGAGGATGGCTTCGCGGGCGGCCGCGGCCGCGCCGTTGGCTTCGGGGACGAGCTCCGCGAGGATGTCGAAGAGGAGCGGCGTGGCCATCAGCGCGGCGAGCCGCGTCTCGAACTGCTCGACGAGCTGCATGGGCTTTTCCAGAAGCGGGAAGAGCGACCCCAGCCAGCCGTTGACCATGAAGAGCGCGGCGACGGCGAGCAGCGCCAGGAAGAACCAGGGATGGCAGTAGAAGGGGAGCTCGTCGCGGCTTTCGCGCGGCGTCTTCCACCATCTCCAGGCCGACATCGCGCCGGCGCCCAGGGCGGGCGAGACGGCCAGGCCGGTGATCATGCTGAACGACTGCATCAGCCGCTCGGCGCGGCTGTATTCCCGCCGGAAGTCGAGCTGTTCGAAGGGCTTGGAGAGGTGCTCCTCGATGGCCTCCTCGTCGAGCGAGAGGATGGATTCGTCTTCCGCCGCCTCCTGCGCGGGGGCGAGGGCGAAGAGCGCCGAGAGGAGGACGAAGAGGAAGAAGGCCCTGCGTTTCATGGGCGGGCTCCTTTTTTCATTTCGCGGGGACGATTTCGAGCTTTCCGAACTGTTCGGGGCGGTGGAACGCCGGGCGTTCCCATTCGACCGGGGACCAGCAGGCGTACTGGGGCTCCACGGGGCCGCCGCAGCGGTAGAAGTTGGCGAACCAGACCTCGGGGTCGGCCGGCTTTCCGGTCATCTCCTCCAGGAGGGAGACCGGGAAGGCGAGCTCCACGCTCCATTCGCGGTCTTCGGGCGTCGGGACCTTGGCGGCGGCGCGGATCGAGGTCTTGATCTCCACCTGCGCGGCCTGCGCCGTCGTGGCGAGCGTCCGGTGGTCGATGTCCGGGCCGCAGGCCAGGTGCAGCGAGCCGACGCAGTTGACCTCGAAGTTCACGTAGGCGCCGCCGCGTTCGCGCGACGGGGTGACGAAGAACTCGAAGCAGGAGTCGTTGTAGACCGCGCCGCCCAGCGCGCGCCCCTCGGCGCCGCTCCAGCGGTCCTCCGCGGTCGCGCGGAGGTGGACGCGGCCCGGGGTCAGGGCGATCCGGACCTCGGTGCCCTGCTTCAGGCCCGATTCGTGCCACGGGAAGGAGTCGATCGCGGCCTTCGCGGCCTTCGACCAGTCCACGGTCCCGTTTTCGAAGAGGGGGACTTGGAGCGTCCGCATCAGGCGAGCGACGAGATGATGTCGCCGGCGCGCTTGGCCAGCTCTTCCGCCTTGCCGGGAATCGCCGATTCGGTCATCACGCGGACGATCGGCTCGGTGTTCGACTTGCGCACGTGGACCCAGCCTTCGGGCATGTCGAGCTTCAGGCCGTCGAGCTCCGACATTTCGGCGTCGGGCCAGGCCTTCTTCAGCGCCGCGAAGACGGCGTCGACGTCCAGCCCTTCCACGCTCACCTTGGCCTTGGCCATGACGTAGGGCGGGAGCGAGGCGACGAAGTCCTCGATGCCGCGCTTGTCGTGCTCGGCCATCCATTCCAGGACCAGGGCCGCGGCCAGGATGCCGTCGCGTCCGCAGTGGAGGGCGGGGAGGATGACGCCTCCGTTGCCTTCGCCGCCGATCACGCAGTTGTTGGCGCGGATCACCTCGGTCACGTTGATTTCGCCCACCTTGGAGCGCAGGGCCCTGCGGCCGTACTTCTTGGCGATGTCGTCGGAGAGGCGGCTGGTGGAGAGGTTGACCGCCAGGTCGCCTTCGCTGTGGGCCAGCACGAGGTCTTCGGCGATGGCCAGCGTGTA
>CADBQJ010000089.1 GCA_902796785.1 Fibrobacter succinogenes | reverse complement strand
CAGCTCAAGAGCCTGGGCGTCAGCTGCGACTGGAGCCGCCAGCGCTTCACGCTCGACCCGGTCTGCGCGAAGGCCGTGCGCCACGCCTTCTTCAACCTCTTCAAGAAGGGGCTGATCTACCGCGGCAAGCGCCTGGTGAACTGGGACACCAAGCTCCAGACCGCCGTGGCCGACGACGAGATCTACTACGAAGAGGTGAAGGGCAAGTTCTGGACCTTCAAGTATCCCCTGGCCGACGGTTCCGGGTTCATCCCCGTCTCCACGACCCGCCCGGAAACGATCATGGGCGACACCGCCCTCGCCGTGCACCCGAACGACGAGCGCTACGCGAAGTTCGTCGGCAAGACGCTGAAGGTGCCCTTCGTGGACCGCGAAATCCCGGTGATCGCCGACGCCATCCTGGTCGACAAGGACTTCGGCACGGGCTCCGTGAAGGTGACCCCCGCGCACGACCCCAACGACTACGCGACGGGCCTGCGCCACAAGCTCCCCATGATCAACATCATGGAGATGGACGGCAGCCTGAACGAGAACGCCGGCAAGTTCAAGGGGCTCAAGGGCCAGGCCGCGCGCGACGCCGTGGTCGCCGGGCTCGAGGAACTCGGGCTTCTGATCAAGGTGGAAGACCACGACATGAAGGTCGGTCACTCCGACCGCTCCAAGACCGTGATCGAGCCGCTCCTCAGCGACCAGTGGTTCGTGAAGATGGACGTCCTCGCCGAAAACGCGATGAACGCCGTGAAGTCGGGCGAGATCAAGATCATCCCCGAACGCTACGCCAACAAGTACCTCGACTGGCTGGGCGAAAAGCGCGACTGGTGCATCAGCCGCCAGCTCTGGTGGGGCCACCGCATTCCCATCTGGCACACCGACGCCAGCGAAGACGAACTGAAGGCCGCGTTCGCGGGCCGCGACGACATCTACTTCTACAAGGCCGAAAACGGCGGCTACCTCGTCTGCAGCCAGGAAGAGGACCTCAAGGAAGACGCGGTCCCCGGCCGCACGCTCCGGCAGGAGGAGGACGTGCTCGACACGTGGTTCTCCTCCGGCCTGTGGCCCCACTCCACGATGGGCTGGCCCGAAAAAACCGAAACGCTCGCGCGCTACTACCCCACCTCCGTGCTGGTGACGAGCCGCGACATCATCACGCTCTGGGTCGCCCGCATGGTGCTCTTCAGCCAGGAGAACATGGGCACGGTCCCGTTCCACACGGTCTACATCCACCCGAAGATTCTCGACGGCAACGGCCAGACCATGAGCAAGTCCAAGGGGAACGGCGTGGACCCGATGGACATCGAAGAGAAGTACGGCACCGACGCGCTCCGCTTCGTGATGACAAGCATCTGCACCGACAACCAGGACGCTCGCCTTCCGGTGAAGGACGAAAAGCTGGAAGACGGGCGCATCATCAAGACAAGCGAAAAGTTCGAAATCGGCCGCAACTTCGCGAACAAGCTCTGGAACGCCTGCCGCTTCCTCTACCCGCACCTGGAACAGGCCGGGGCGCTCGACGCGGAGCTCGCGATCGACTCCTCGCTCTTCGCCCTAGAGGACCGCTGGATCCTCTCGCGCCTGCAGACGACCGTCAAGGACGCCACGCGCATGCTCGAGGAGTACCGCTTCGCGGAATTCGCCGGGTTCCTCTACCGCTTCGTCTGGGACGACGTCTGCTCCAGCTACCTGGAGATCAAGAAGGCGGTCATCAACCGCGAAGCGCTCGACGCAGAGAAGAAGAACGCCATGGCGATCCTCAGCCACGTGCTGAAGAGCGTGATCGACCTGCTGCACCCGATGATGCCCTTCATCACCGAAGAGCTGAACGCCACCCTCTTCCGGGGCTCCGAGCTGGTGATCTCCCGCTCCTGGCCCAAGGCGGACGAATCGCTCGTCGACGCGGGAATCGAAGCCGCGTTCGACCAGGCGTTCGCCGTGGTGGAAAGCGTGCGCGGCGTGCGCGGCCGCTACGCCGTGAGCCCCTCCGTCAAGCTGAACGCCGTGGTGAGCGTCGACGACGCCGCGACGGAAGAGCGCGTGAAGGGGTGCATGGCGATCGTCACCGAGCTTTCGGGCCTCGACTCCCTCGAGGTCGCCGTGAAGGCCGCCAAGCCGAAGTTCAGCGCCTCCGCGGTGGTGCCCGGCGGCGAGCTCTACGTTCCGCTGGAAGGGATCCTCGACCCGGCCGCCGAAATCGCGCGGCTCGAGAAGGAGATCGAGAAGGCGAAGACCTTCGCCGCCTCCATCGAACGCAAGCTCTCCAACGAGAAGTTCACGAGCGGCGCCCCCGCCGCGGTGGTCGACGCCGAGCGGGCGAAGCTGGCGACCCAGCTCGACATCGTCGCCAAGAGCGAAAAGGCCCTGGCCGAGCTGCGGTAGGTTCCGCGGTCCCGGAAAGGGGAAAAGAGAGAACCCCGGCGCGGTCGCGTCGGGGTTTCCTCTTTTGATTTCGCGAAGCGGGCTAGATGAAGTCGCGCTTGGAGAACCAGAGGGCCGCGATTCCCAGCAGCAGCGCGCTCCAGCAGCAGCCGTAGAGCAGGGAGGAGGCCACTTCGGCGAACGGGACCCAGTGGGCGGAGAGAGACCCGTCCACGCCGTGGAGCACGACGGAGGCGATGTTGAACCGCTCGAGGTCGGGGAAGAAGAGGTCGAGCACGACCGCCCCCTTCTCGATGCACCACTGGAAGACGCCGGGCATTTCGTCGAAGGAGCCCATGCTCTTGGTGAAGGCGATGTGGGCGTTCAGCTCGGAGATCAGGTGGCCGGCGACGTAGACGCCCGCGGTGAAGAGCGAGCTGAGCGTCGCGCTGGAGAAGGTGCTGAAGAGCACCGCGGCGGCCGAGACGATCCCCATCTCGAACCAGATCATCAGCGCGGCCTGCATCATGTTCCAGCCGGGGTTGCCGTCGACGAGGAAGAGGATGAGGTTCACCGAGCCCATCATCAGCAGCAGGTGGGCGCCCAGCACGAGCATCAGGCCGCACCACTTGCCCAGCACGAACTGCCAGCGGTGGATCGGCTTGGCCAGCAGGGCGAAGAGGGTGCGGCGCTGGATTTCGCGCTGCAGCAGCTGGATGCCGACGAAGATGGAGATGACCAGCGCCGAGAGGGAGGCGACGGTCATCCCGAAGGACTTGACGACCCCTTCGCGGTCGAAGACGGACCAGTCGCCCAGGACGATCGAGAAGACCAGGAGGGCGATGGCCAGGGCCACCACGTTGTGGAGGATCTTTTCGCGGACCGCTTCGCGGAAGGTGTTTCGGGCGACGAGAGCGATGTTACGCACGGGCGATCTCCTCCGTTAGGGCCTCTTCGAGCGATCCGGCTTCGGCCATCACATCGGCGATGGGGCCTTCGCGGCGCATCTTGCCGTCGATGATGATGCCGACGCGGTTGGAAATCGCCTCGACGTCGGAGAGGACGTGGCTGGAATAGAAGACGGTGGTGCCCGCTTCGTGGAGCGAGAGGATCGCGTTGCGGACGTCGCGGCGGCCGACGGGGTCCAGGCCGCTCATCGGCTCGTCGAGGATCAGCAGCTCGGGCCGGGAGAGCATGGCCTGGGCCAGCCCCACGCGCTGGGTCATCCCCTTGGAGTAGCGGCGCAGGGGGGCGTCGATCCAGGGCTTGTCGGCGTGGACGCAGGCCAGCGCGGCGGCGATGGCGTCGTCGAGCGCCTTCCCCTTCAGCCCGGAGAGCGAGCCGAAGTAGCGCAGCAGCTCGCGGCCGGAGAGGTAGTCGTAGAAATAGGGCTGTTCGGGCATGTAGCCGATGCGGGAGCGGAGCTTCACGTCGCGCGGGGAGCCGCCCAGCAGCTTCACCTCGCCCTCGGAGTAGCGGAGCAGCCCCACCAGGATCTTGATGGTCGTGCTCTTGCCGGCGCCGTTGGGGCCGATGAAGCCGTAGATGTCGCCCTTTTCGACCGTCAGGTCGAGTCCCTTGAGGGCCGCGACGGGACGCATGGCGAAGCCGATGCGGAAGTTCTTGCGCAGACCGCGGATCCGGATCACAGTCCATCCTTCCTTTCCGCGCGCCGGGCGCGGTTCCAGGCCACCTTGTCCATCACGGCGCCCGTCGCGTAGAGGGCGACGCCCGCCACGAAGAGGATGGTCTTGATGGAGAGGGGCAAACCGGGGAAAACCGCCAGAATCCGCGCCCCGAAGAAGGAGGCGGCGACGAGCAGCAGTCCGACCAGGCGCAGGACGACGGTTACGGGGTTCATGTCGTCAAATATACT
>CADBQJ010000088.1 GCA_902796785.1 Fibrobacter succinogenes | reverse complement strand
TGACGGACTGCTGGTCGCGGCCCATGACCCACTTGGCGCGGTAGCCCGACAGGGCCTTCTTGTAGGCCGCGAGCTCGGTGAACGGGGAGTTGGGATGGAAGCGGACGTAGGAGTCGTACTCCCCGCGGGCCTCGGTCCACTCCTTCTCGAGGAAGTAGGTCTCGGCCATGAGGAACTGCGCCTCCTCCAGGAACCCGGTGCCGGAGCAGTCCGACAGCATTTCGTCGATCGTCCCGCGGGCGGCGGAGGGCTTGTTCCTCGCGATGTCCGCGCGGGCGCTTTCCAGCCGGAGCCTGCACTTTTCGGTGATCGAGAGGGGCTCGTCCTTCGACCAGATCCAGCCGTGGGCGAGGCCCGACGAAAGGGCGAGGAGGGCGAGGGAGACGCGGAGGGTGGCGAGGCGCATACGGGGCAGAATATACCTATTTATTTTTGTCCCGATGATCCTGGAACGCTCCATCCTCAAAGAGCACGTCGCTCCTTTCCTGGCCGCGTTCTGCGTCATCACCTTCCTTTTCGCGGTCAACTACCTCATCAACCTGCTCGACTCGGTCCTCTCCAAGGGGCTGCCCTTCGGACTGCTCCTGGAGGTGATGGTCCTGAGCCTGGCCTGGATGCTGGCGCTCTCCATCCCGATGAGCTTCCTGGTCGCCTCCCTGATGGCCTTCGGGCGCCTCTCCGCCGACGGCGAGATCACGGCGATGCGCAGCGCCGGAATCTCCCCGATCACGCTCATGCGGCCCGCGCTGGCCGTCTCCGCGCTGAGCGCGGTCCTGCTCGTCATCTTCAACAACTGGGTCCTGCCCGAGGCGAACCACCGCGCGGGCAGCCTGCTGGCCTCCATTTCGCGCAAGAAGCCCCAGGCCTTCATCGCGGAGGGGCAGCTCCTGAAGCAGTTCCCCGGCGTGCAGATCTGGATCGACCGCATCGACGACGAGACCGGGCGCCTCCACGGCATCCAGGTGTGGGAGATCGACAACCGCAAGACGCCCAAGGTGGTGCTGGCCGACTCGGGCTGGATCGAATACGTGGACGCCGGGGCGACCATCCTGCTGCACCTGCAGTCGGGGTGGAACCACATGCGCGACGAGAAGGACCCCGGGCGCTATTTCCGCATCCGCTACGAGGACCAGACGCTGGCGGTCCGCAACGTGGACGACAGCTTCAGGCGCAGCGAGCGCGAGCGCGGCGACCGCGAGATGCCGGTCGAGGAGATGATGGAGATCGTCTCCGAGTCGGCCGAGCGCGAGGCGAAGCTGCGCGAGGAGCGGTTCCCGGTCCTCTGGATCGACCACGAGCGGGTCATGAAGTTCGCCCGGGCGGAGCTCCCGCCCGCGGAGACGGCGCCCGGCGCGGCGCCCGACTCCGGTTCCGCCGCCCCCGTCGCCCCTGCCGCGCCCGATTCCGGCTCCGTCGCTCCCGCCGCGCCGGTCGCGCCCGATTCCGGTTCAGCCGTGGCCGCCGCGGCGCCGCCGGCGCCGGTCCTCGATTCCGCGCCCGCAGCCAAGCCGCTGCCCGTCCGGATCTCCTCGCGCTCCTGGAACCGCGTGCGCAACGCCGAAATCTCCCGCCAGCGCTCGCTCCGCGCCACCGCGAACGCGCTCGGGTACGAGATCCGGCGCCAGGCGCAGTACAGCGTGGAGATCCACAAGAAGTTCTCCCTGCCCGTGGCCTGCATCCTCTTCGTGCTGGTGGGCGCGCCGCTGGGAATCGTCGCCCGGAGCGGCGGCGTGGGGACCGGCGCGGTCTACTCCATCGTCTTCTTCGTGATCTACTGGGTCGGGCTGACCGGCGGCGAGCACATGGCCGACAAGCTGATGGTCTCGCCCGAGCTGGCCATGTGGGGGCCCAACGTCGTCCTCGCCGTCGCCGGGTGCTACTTCACCTGGCGGCTGACCCGCGACCTGCCGATGACCCCCAGGCCGGTCTCCCGGGCCGTTGCCGCGCTGCGCCGGCTCTTCCTGAAGGCGAAGTCGGCGCTGGTCCGCTCCCCGAAGCGGGCCGCGGAAGGAGGGCGCTGATGTTCACCCGCTACCTCCTGCGCCGCTTCTTCCGGCTCTTCTTCCTGGTCCTCTTCTCCACGCTCTTCGTCTACGTGCTGCTCGACTTCGTGGGCAACATCCGCGTGTGGCTCCTGCGCGAGCCGAAGGACGTGGCGGAGTACTACCTGAACTTCATCCCCAACATCGTCTACCTGGTGATGCCGGTCAACCTGCTGCTGGCCGTGGTGGGCGTGGTGGGGAGCATGGCCCGCCACCTGGAGATCACCTCCATGAAGACCGCCGGCCGGTCGGTGCTGCGGATCACGGCGCCGCTGCTGGTCGTGTCGGTCCTGATCGCCGGGGCGATGTTCTGGGCCAACGAGGAGATCCTCCCCGACGCCAACCACCGCCGCCTGGAGCTGGCGCAGCCCCCGACCGACCAGTCGAGCAAGATCCGGCGCGAGAAGCAGAAGAACCGCGCGGTCGTCGTCGGCGAGAACGTCACCTACTACTTCCGCAACTACTCCTCCCGCACGCAGCGCGCCCGCGACGCGGTCATCCTCCGGTTCGACTCGCTCGGGGTCCGCGACCGGTACGACGCCGCCTCGATGGACTGGAACGACTCCGTCTGGCTGCTGAGCAACGGCTTCCACCGGACCTTCCTCCCGAACGGGGAGTCGGTCGGCGTCCCCTTCAAGTCGCTCAGCCTGGAGGGGGTGGTTTCGGAAAAGCCCAACGACTTCATCGACGACCGCTACAGCCCCGACGAGATGAACCGGGCGATGCTCCTCAAAAAAATCAACAGCCAGCGGCGCAGCGGCGAGGACACCCGCGCCCTGGAGACCCAGTACCACTTCAAGCTGGCCGGGAGCGTCGTGGCGATCCTCATCACCATCATCGGAATCGCCCTGGCCCACGGCGCCATCCGCGGCGGGCTTCCGCGCGTCTTCGGCCTTGGGCTGCTCCTGACCTTTAGCTATTATATCCTGTTGCGCATCGGGCTCGTCCTGGGCGAAACCGGCGTGCTCCCGCCCCTGGGCGGAGCGTGGTTCGGCAACGCGATCGTGGGCTCGGTGGCGCTGTTCCTCCTTATCCGTTCGGTGAGACTGTGACCGCGATATTCGCTTTCGTTTCCGGTTTTCTCGGCGGGCTCGCCTTCCTCGGCGGCCGCTGGGTCTGGGCCCTTCCCGTCGCCGCGGTGGCCCTCTTCTTCTCGTGGCTCAACCGTCCGCGCCGCAGCCGCGTGGAGCGGCGCACCGGCACGCTGACCGCGCTGGGCGTGGCCGCGCCGCCCGAGTCGCCCGATGTCTCCTCCCCGCGCTTCGTCGACGCCGACGCCGTGGACGCCGGGCTCGACGGCAAGAGCCCCGCGGAGCGCCGCCGGTACTGGGCCGAGATGGAGGCGCGTCTCGACGAGCAGCTCTACGAGTCGGCGCACCTGCTGCGCACGCTCCTGCCCGAGGCCCACTCCGTCTTCATCTTCTTCCCCGGCTCCGAGCCCGAGACGCTCCAGCTGCAGATCTTCGACTCCGTCGACTCTCCCAACGTGGCCGAGCACGTGCAGATCTCGCAGGGGATCCTCTCGCTCCTCTTCCGGCACCAGGAGTACCCCTTCCTGCTCGAGGGGAACCTCGGCTCCACGCAGACCTACTGCTACCGCGAGAACGCGAAGATCCTCTCGCTCGCCGCGGTGCCGATCCTCCTGGACGGCGCGGTCAACGGCGCGGTGGCGGTGGACTCGCTCGCCCCCTCCGCCTTCACCGACGAGGCGATCTCGCAGCTGGGGGCCTACGCCAACCTCGTCTGCGCGCTCAGCTACCAGACCTCGGTCAACCTGATGTACCAGCACGAGCGCGAGCAGTACAAGGGGCTCTTCGAGTACCAGAAGAAGTTCATGGACAACATGTCCGCCGAGGAGATCTACCAGGAGATCGCCAGCTACGTCAAGGCGAACATCCCGCACGACCGCATGTCGATCGTGGTGGCCGACCCGCAGAACCCGAACAAGCTCCGCATGAAGCGGGTCTCCGGGCTCAACGCCGACTACTACGAGAACCTCGAGATCGACCTCGACGGCAAGTCGCTCGTCTCCGTCTGCTTCATGCGCGACGTGGAGCTGGTCAACAAGCGGCTGAGCCCCGGCGAGCCCGTCAACCGCTTCGACGAAAGCGAGCCGATCGACACCGTCACCTCCTTCACCGCCATCCCCGTCACCGAGGAGGCCAAGGGGCCCGTGCGGATGGTCATCTGCGTGGAGAACTCGCGCCGCCGCCTCTCCGACCACCACGTCACGCTGCTGCGGAACATCGGCAACGCCGCCGGGTTCGCCTACACGCGCGTCCGCGCCTACGAGGAGAAGGAGACGCAGGCCTCGCGCGACGCCCTCACCGGGCTTCCCAACCGCCGCACCTTCGAGGAGCACCTCAAGCGCGAGATCCTCCGCGCCAAGCGGCTGGAGAACTGCCTGGGCATCATCATGACCGACGTCGACAAGTTCAAGTCGGTCAACGACACCTACGG
>CADBQJ010000087.1 GCA_902796785.1 Fibrobacter succinogenes | reverse complement strand
TCGCCCCAGACGTCGACGGGGGCGACGGGGGAGTGGTGCGCCAGGTCGATGCCGCGCGGCAGGAGCGTCACGTCCTCGGCCTTCAGCCCCACGTCGCGCTGGAGCTTCCCGATGAAGAAGGTCGAGGGGACGATGACCGGGCGGCCGAGCTTGCAGAACGCCTTCACCCAGAGACGGGTGAAGATCCCGATGCCGGGGCGGTCGGTCGTCAGCGCGTCGAGGTAGGCGTAGACGTCGGTGCGGTAGTGGCTGACGGCGCGGATGCCGGCGATCTTCGCCAGCAGGAGGATCATCGCGCAGCCGGAGGAGGGGGTTTCGATCTCCAGCAGGTCCACGGGATGGCGGCGGAACCAGCGCACGGCCTCGCGCAGCGAGGGCACGGCCAGCTCGCTCTCCTTGTAGCCCACCATCTCCATCGAGAAGACCTGCGGAAGGAGCGTGGTGCCGTCGGGATCGACGCGCCCCTCGGGCTTGTCGCGTCCGGCGATGCCGAGCAGCCAGGCGTCGCGGCCCTGTTCGCGCATCTTGTTGACCAGCAGCCGCACGCTGATGGCGATGCCGTTCACCTCGTCGAGGTTGTCGGAGAAGAGGACGACGCGCGGCCTGTCGGACCTGGGCATGCGCCGGCGGGCGAAGCGCAGGGCCAGCATGGCCGGAATGTGCGTCACGAGTTCGGTCACCCAGGCGGTCACCAGCGCGACGGGGTGGTGCGAGTCCACCTGGCGCCGGGGGAAGGGCCAGCCGAAGTCGCGGTCGGCGTTCCAGGCGACGCACTTTTCGTAGGGCACGTCGCCGCCGAAGATGTCCAGCGCGCTGCCGACGGTGAGGTCCACGCGGCCGCCGGAGAGGCGGTCGACCCGGGCGAGGTCGTCGAACGACGAGGCCCCGCCGGCGTAGGTGACGGGAATCGGGCTGCGCGCGCCCAGGAAGGAGACCAGCTCCTCGTCGATTCCGGCGCGCTTGCCCTCCACGTCGGCGGCGTGGACCAGCAGCTCCCCGCAGAAGCGCGAGACGTTCTGGAGCAGGTCGGCGTCGATCGCGGTCCTGGTGACGGTCTGCCAGCGGTTCGTCGCGACGAACCACCGGTCGTCGACGCGCCGGCAGCTGAGGTCCACGACCAGGCGGTCGCGTCCGACCAGCGCGGAGATCTTCTCCAGCCGGTCCCACGACAACTCGTCGTTTTCGAAGAGCCACGAGGTGACGATCACCTTGGCCGCGCCGGCGTCGAGCCATTCGCGCGCGTTTTCGGGGGTGATTCCGCCGCCCACCTGCAGTCCGCCCGGCCAGGCGCGGAGCGCGGCCTTCGCGGCCTCTTCGTTTCCGGGCCCGAGGAGGATGACGTGGCCGCCTTTCAGCCCGTCTTTGCGGTATTTCGCCGCGAAATCGGCCGCCGACCGGTCCGAAACGAAGTTCTCCTCGGCGGAATTGTCTGCGTCGCGGAGGGTCCCACCCACGATTTGCTTCACTTTGCCGTCGTGGAGGTCGATGCAGGGGCGGAAAAGGGTCATGTTCCAAAGATAGCTCTTTTTCTCTATCTAGTTTTAGGTCATGACGTTCCGCAGACCGCTCGCCGCCCTGCTTCTGCTGGGCTTTTCCGCGCTCTCCGCGCAGGAGGAACGCCCCTCCTGCGGGCCGTGGCGGTTCGCCGGGCTGGAGCTCTCCGGGCTGAAGCGCGCGAAGCCCGAGGTGGTCTCGCGCGAGTGGACCGTCGCCCGAGGCGGGCCGTTCGGCTGCGACGAGCTGGAGCGGTTCCGCATGGCGCTCGAGGGGCTCGACCTCTTCGCGAGCGCGGAGGTTTCCGCGGACGGTTCGGGAACGGTCTCGGTCGTCGTGGAGGAGCTGCCTCCATATCTTCCGATACCCAGCGCCAAGATCAGCGACCAGGACGGCTGGCTGGTCGGACCGGCGCTCATCGCGCTCGACCTCTTCGGACGCGACGTGCGGCTGGAGGCCCACTACCGCACGACGGTCCATCCCGAGTTCCTCCGCTCGCAGGAGTTCCTCCTCTTCGAATCCTCGCCATGGATCGGCCCCTGGAAGATCGAGCACGAGCTGCAGATGATCCGCGTCGACTCGTGGAATCCGCTCAAGAAGTACGACGAACGGTCGTGGGAGCTGGACGCGGTGTTCGCACGGGAGCTCCTTCCCGGGTGGAGCCTGCTCCTCTGGGGCGAGGGGTTCCAGGTCGAGGCCAACGACACCGCGCTCTTCGGCAAGGAGGGCGGACACGACCGCCACGGGATCCTCGGCGCCGGCTTCCTGGCGAAAAGGATGGACCGCGAGCTCGACCCGCGGAACGGCTGGCGCCTGGAGGGCCGCTGGGGCTGGGCCGGCGAGCCCTTCGGGAACGTCGGCTCCTGGCAGGAGCTGACCGGCGACCTTCGGCTGTGGCGGCGTCCCTTCCGCAAGGGGCCGGTCCTCCACGCCCTGGCGCTGGCGCGCTGGCGTCCGGGCGACGTCCCGTTCCACCAGCTCTACCACCAGGGCGGCGCCAATTCGCTCCGGGGCTACGGCGCCGATCCGGACCGCCGTTCGCGCGACGAGCTGCTCTCCACGTTCGAGCTGCGCCAGCCGCTCCTGGAACGCCGTTCCTT
>CADBQJ010000086.1 GCA_902796785.1 Fibrobacter succinogenes | reverse complement strand
CCGGGTTGCCGCCTTGGGAGGAGGAGCTGGGCGTCACGTTCTGCGAGGAGGAGCTGGACGAAGAGCTGCTCGACGAGGAGGAGCTGGAGGAGCTGGATGACGGCTGGGTCTGCGAGGAGTAGGGCGTCGTGGAGGAGTAGCCTCCCTGCGACGAGTACGGGGTTTCGGAGGAGAAGCCGCCCTGCGACGAGAAGCCGGATTCGGAGGAGAAGCCGGATTCGGAAGAGAAACCGCTTTCGGAAGAGAAGCCGGATTCGGAGGAGAGCTGTTCTTCGGAGGACTGGACGGGGCTGGAGTGGTTGCCTTTCCCGGTGTTGATCCAGGAGTCGGATTCCTGGGTGCCGAGGTCGTCTTCGAGCGTGCAGCCTTCGCCCATGCCGAACTTGGCGCAGTCGCCGGCGGAGAGTTCGTTGTAGTCGGGATCGGGTTCCCAGATGTTGCCCTGGCCGCAGGCGAGCAGCGCCACGGCCAGCGCGCCGAGAGCGCCGACGCCGCAAAGGCGGGAAACGGAAGGACGGAACATCGGCTTCACCTCCGGGGAATCAAGCTTGTTCTGCCGGTTTGCAGTATATACTAAAAAAAAGGTCCCTTTGCGGAGAAACGGCCGCGTCGAATCGCGCAAAAAAACGTCCACAAAAGGGGGCGCGGGGCGGAAAAGGCGGCGGAATCCTCCGAAATCGGGGGCTGAAGCTACATTTCGGACATGGTCCTGAACGTCATCTGGGTCTCCTTCTTCCTGCTCGGCATCCTCTTCGCCGTCGGGCAGGTCCTCTTCACCGGAAACGCCGACGTTTTCGGCAAGATGGTGGGCGACTCCTTCAACATGGCCAAGACCGCCTTCGAGATTTCGATCGGCCTGACCGGGATGCTCGCCTTCTTCCTCGGGCTGATGAAGATCGGCGAGGCCGGCGGCGCCATCGCGCTGCTGTCGCGTCTGGTGCGCCCGCTGCTGGTGCGGCTTTTCCCCTCGGTGCCCCCGGACCATCCCGCCTTCGGCGCCATCCTGATGAACATCGCCGCGAACATGCTGGGGCTCGACAACGCCGCCACGCCCGCGGGGCTCAAGGCGATGAAGGAGCTGCAGACGCTCAACCCCGAGCCCGACAAGGCCTCCGACGCGCAGATCCTCTTCATCGTCCTCAGCGCCAGCGGCCTGACGCTCATCCCCGTCTCGATCATGGCCTACCGCGCGCAGATGGGCGCCGAGAACCCGGCCGACATCTTCCTGCCCCTTCTGATCGCCACCTTCTGCAGCACCATGGCCGGCCTGATCGCCACCTGCGTTTCGCAGAAGATTCGCCTCCTCCAGCCGGTCATCCTCGGCTGGGTGGGCGGGCTTTCGCTGCTGATCTTCGGCGGCCTCCACCTGGTTTCGAAGCTGCCGCCCGAGGAGATGCAGCGCTTTTCCACGGGCTTCGGCAACGGCGTGCTTCTGCTGGTGATCGGCGCGTTCCTGGCGATGGCCGTCGCGAAGAAGGTGCCGGTCTACGAGACCTTCATCGCCGGCGCGAAGGAGGGGTTCCAGGTGGCCGTCACCATCATCCCCTACCTGGTGGCCATGCTGGTGGGCATCGCCTTCTTCCGCGCCTCGGGCGCGCTGGACGTGGTCATGGAGGCGATCCGCGGCGCGGTCTCGTTCTGCGGGCTTCCCTCCGACTGGGTCGACGCGCTGCCCACCGCGCTGATGAAGCCGCTCTCGGGCTCGGGCGCGCGCGGCATGATGGTGGACGCCATGACCACCTACGGCGCGGATTCGTTCGTGGGCCGGCTCACCTGCCTCTTCCAGGGGGCGGCGGACACCACGCTCTACGTGGTGGCGGTCTACTTCGGGTCGATCGGCGTGCGCAAGACGCGCAACACGGTGCCGCTGGCCCTCTTCGCCGACGTCATGGGCGCCGTCGCCGCGGTCTTCCTCGCCTACGCCTTCTTCGCGTAGAATCTTCCGCCGCGCGGGATGCCGATCGCCGGAAAAGCGTCAGTGCCGGAGGTCGTCGCCGGGACTGTAGCGGTATTCGATCCCGCTCTTGACCTTGCCGTTCTGCCAGAAGGTGTAGTCAGTCCAGAACAACGTCCCGTCGGGCCTTCGACGGCAAATTCGATTTCCCTTGTCGTCGTATTCGAACCATTCTTCCTCGCCTTCGGAACTTTTCGAATGGATTAGCCGTCCTTTGCCGTCGTACTCCAACCACCTTT
>CADBQJ010000085.1 GCA_902796785.1 Fibrobacter succinogenes | reverse complement strand
TTGGCCACTTCCTTCTGCTTGACGTTGGCCTCCTGCTCCCAGAGGGCCAGCTTGCGGTCGTACTCGGCCTGCGCCTCGGAGGTCTTGCGGTACTTGTCGAAGACCAGCTTGCTGTCCACGTGCGCCACGCGGATGTCGGCCGCGAAGGCCGTTCCGGCGGCGAGGAAAAGAAGCGCCAGAAGCGCGGACAGGCCTCTTTTCATCCTAGAACCCCTGCGAAATGATGAAGTTCACCTGATAGGAGCCCACGTCGTCGGCCCGCTTGCCGGTGGAGAGCTCGGGCGGGTCGAGCGGCCAGCCCCAGTCGAAGCCGATGATGCCGAGCATGGGCACCACCACGCGGAAGCCGAAGCCGTAGTCGCGGTAGAGGTCGGTCGGGTCGATCTCGGTCCAGGGGCTGTCCATCTCCGAGTAGGCGGGGACGGCCTTCGAGTCGAGGTGCTGGCCGTAGACGTTGCCCGCGTTGGCGAAGGCCAGCAGGTAGAAGGTCTGCGGCGCGATGGCGTAGGTCAGCTCGGCCGAGAGCGAGAGGTAGCTGCGGCCGATGCGGTAGCGCCCGATGCTGCCCGCGGAGTAGCCGCGCAGCTTGCCCTGGTAGCCGAGCATGCCGCCCATCTGGTAGAGCGCGCTGTACTGCACGTGGCGTCCGTCGATCACGCCGAGGTCGCCCTCGAAGCCGAGCACAAGGTCCTTGACGAGCGGCCACCACCACTTGGCCACCAGCTCGTTCTCGACGAAGGAGAAGTCGCCGGGCGCGAAGGCGAACTGCGTGCGCAGGCTGACGCGCGACCCCTCGGTGGGGAAGGTGGGCAGGTCCTTGTCGTCGCGGACGAGCGTGACGGAGGCGCTGGTCTCGTTGCCGGTGTAGAGCACCACGGCGTCGTCGGAGAAGTTCGGCCCCTGCTCGTGGCGCATGATCTGCACGTCGCCCTGGACGTAGAAGTAGTCGTCGGGCCACTTCAGGCGGCGTCCCACGTAGCCGCGGACGCCGTAGCGCGTGATGTCGGAGATGTCCTCGTCGTCGTAGTCGTAGTGGTAGTAGCTGACGGTGCCGCCCACGCGGATCGGCTTGTCGAGGAACCAGGGCTCGGAGAAGCCGATCGAGTAGTTCTTGCGGTATTCGCCGTATTCGAGCGTGACGTTGGCGGTCTGGCCGTCGCCCAGGCAGCAGTTGGGGATGGAGAGCCCCAGCGTGCCGGTGAGGTAGTCCTTCTGGCTGTAGGCGAGGCCGGCGGTGAACTGGCCCGTGCCCGCCTCCTTCTCCTGCACCTTGAAGACCAGGTCGATCTCCTGGTCGGAGTCGGGGCGCATGCGGATGTCGGGAACCACGTTGTCGAAGTAGTTCAGCTGCATGATCTCGCGGAAGGACCGCTCCATCAGCGACTGGCGGTAGGTGTCGCCCGGGAAGAGGCGGATCTCGCGGCGGATCACCTTGTCCTTGGTGGTGGTGTTGCCCGAGATCAGCACGTTGCGGATGCTGGCGGGCTTCCCTTCCGTCACCTTGAACTCCACGTCGACCACGCTGTCGCGGACGCTCTTCTGGTCCTCCACGCGCACGAAGAGGTAGCCCTCCTCGCGGTAGGCGTTGTGGATCTCCTGCATCGACTGGTCGTAGAGCGCCGTGTTGAACGGCTTGCCCTTCTCCAGCCGCACGTGCGAGGCGAGGACCGGCGAGGAGTGGACCTTGTTGTCGCGGAACGTGAAGTCGCCCGCGTAGTAGCGCCGCCCCTCGTTCACCGTGAACTCCAGCTCCACCTCGTTGCCGGTGCGGGCCGTCTCGTAGTTCAGCAGGCCGTAGCGGCGCTCCAGGTCCAGGCGGATCTTCAGCCGCTGCTCGTTGGGCGACATGCGGCGGCGCGCCTGCGGATCCAGCGGGGCCGTCCCCTCGGACTCGATGCGGTCGAGCCACCGTTCGCGGAGGTGGTCGATGTCGAGCAGCCGGTTGAGCACCTTGACCGCGTCGTCCTCGGTGTAGACGCGCGCGTCGGGCACCGCGCCGCGGCGGGCGCGGAAGCGGCGGTAGTAGGGGTCGTCGATCTGGATGGCCTGGGCCGCGATCTCGGCCAGGAGCCCGCCGGCGCGCACCTCGGCGTCGAGGCGGTCCAGGACGGAGTCGGTGGCGGCGGGGGTGGCGGCCAGCCGGCCGGCGAAGAAGTGGAAGGAGGAGTCGACGCAGTAGACGATCCTGTGCTCGGGCACCTCGGCGTCGAGGTAGCCCTGCGTGCCGTAGTAGGCCTTGATGGAGTCGAGGTCGCGCTCCACCTGCTCCTCGCGGAACTCGCCGGAGGACCACCAGTGGTCCACCTGCGACCCGAGCGCGTCGACCACGTCGGCGCCGTCCACGTGCTCGTTGCCCTTCACGCGGATGTCGCGGACCGAGACCTTGCGCCCCTCGCGGATCCGGATGACGAGCTGGGCCTTGCCGTCCTTCTCGTCGGTCTTCGTCTCGGGCATCACCTCGGTCGTCAGGAAGCCCTCGTCGCGGTACTTGCGGAGGATCTTCTGGCGGATGCGCTCCACGTCGGGGCGGCCGAAGGTCTGCCCCTCGCGCACGTCGATCAGCAGGCGGATGTCCTCCTCGGCGACCTCGTCGGCCCCCTCGATCGTCACGCGGCCCAGCAGCGGGCGCTCCTCGACGGTGACGATCAGCGCGATTCCGTCGCTGTTCTCGGGGTATTCGATCTCCACGCGCACGTCGGAGAAGAGCTTGGACTCCCACAGCGAGCGGATGGCGTTCGCGACCCGTTCGGAGAGCTGCGCGGGATGGAGCGCCTCGCCCACGGAAAGCCCGGAGCGGCGCAGGACCACGTCCTCGGTGATGCCGCTGTTGCCCTGGACGCGGATCTCCTCGACGGTCTGCGGGCCGTCGGAGTTGAGGTTCTCGGCGAACTGCGCGTGCGCCGCGGCGCAGAGCGCCGCCGCGGCCAGGAGGATCTTGCGGAAGGTCTTGCGCAACGGCGGCCTCATTCCCCGGTTCCGGGCTCGTCGGCGGGGGCGGCGGTCCGGAAGACCAGCCCGCTTTCGCCGAGGTCGACGTCGATGGAGCTCCCGTCCTCGAACTCGCCGGTCAGCAGGCCGTCGGCCAGGACGTCCTCCACCAGGCGCTGGACGGAGCGGCGCAGGGGGCGGGCGCCCAGCAGCGGGTCGTAGCCGGAGTCGACGACGTGGCCGAGCGCGGCGTCGGTCAGCGTCAGCCGGATGGCGCGCTCCTTCAGCCGCTCGTTCAGCTGCTCGACCATCAGCCGGGCGATCGCGAGCAGGTCCTCGCGCGCCAGCGCGCGGAAGACGATGATGTCGTCGATGCGGTTGACGAACTCGGGGTTGAAGGCCCGCTTGACCTCTTCGCGGATCTGGGATTCCATCCGCTGGTACTCGGCCTCCTCGCCGCCCTTGGCGAAGCCCATCGAGGTCCCCTTGCGGATCGACTTGGCGCCGACGTTGGAGGTCATGATGACGAAGGCGTTCTTGAAGCTCACGTGGCGGCCGATGTTGTCGGTCAGCACGCCGTCGTCCAGGATCTGGAGCAGGATGTTGAGCACGTCGGGGTGCGCCTTCTCGATCTCGTCGAGCAGGACGATGCTGTAGGGCTTGCGGCGCACCGCCTCGGTCAGCTGGCCGCCGTCGTCGAAGCCGACGTAGCCCGGGGCCGAGCCGATGAGGCGCGAGACGGAGTACTTCTCCATGTATTCCGACATGTCGACGCGGATCAGCGCGTCCTCGGTGCCGAACAGCTCGATCGCCAGCGACTTGGCCAGCTCGGTCTTGCCCACGCCCGTGGGACCGAGGAACATGAACGACCCCGAGGGGCGCTGCGCGTTCTGCAGGCCGACGCGGCTGCGGCGGATGGAGCGCGCGAGGGCGTCGATGGCGGGGTCCTGGGCGATCACGCGGCGGCGCAGCGACTCGCCCAGCTTGAGCAGGCGCTCGCGGTTGGCGCCGGCCAGGCGGCCCAGCGGGATGCCGGTCATGCGCGAGACCACCTCGCGGACGCAGGCCTCGTCCACCACGAGCTTCTCCTCGCCCTTCTCCTCGCGCCACTTCTTCTTGAGGTCCTCGATGCCGCGGAGCATCAGCTCCTCCTGGTCGCGCCACTGCGCGGCCTGGGCGTAGTCCTCGTTGCCGACGCACTCCTCCTTCTTGCGGCAGAGCTCCTTGGCCCGCGCCTCCATGTCGCGCAGCTCGGGCGGCACGCTCAGGCCGGAGAGGCGCATGGCCGCGCCCGCCTCGTCGATGACGTCGACGGACTTGTCGGGCTGCAGGCGGCCCGTGATGTAGCGGTCGGAGAGGTCGACGGCGGCGCGGAGCGCGTCGTCGGTGTAGGTCACCTTGTGGTGGTCGCAGTAGCGGCCCGAGAGCCCCTTGAGGATCAGGTAGGTCTCGGCGGCCGACGGCGGGTCCACCTGCACCTGCTGGAAGCGGCGCTCGAGCGCGCCGTCCTTCTCGATGTACTTGCGGTATTCCTTGAACGTGGTGGCGCCCACGCACTGGAACTCGCCGCGCGACAGGGCCGGCTTGAGGATGTTGGCCGCGTCCATCGCGCCCGACTCGCCCTCGCCGGCGCCCACGATGGTGTGGAGCTCGTCGATGAAGAGGATGACGTCCTTGCGGCGCGAGATCTCCTGGATGAGCGCCTTGATGCGCTCCTCGAACTGGCCGCGGTACTTGGTGCCCGCCACGATGCCCGCCATGTCGAGCGAGACGACGTGCATCCCCTCGAGGATCTCGGGGACGTCGCCCGAGACGATCTTCTGCGCCAGCCCCTCGATGATCGCGGTCTTGCCCACGCCGGGCTCGCCGATGAGGACGGGGTTGTTCTTCTTGCGGCGGGAGAGGATCTGGATCACCCGCTCGATCTCGCGCTGGCGGCCGATGATCGGGTCGAGCGCGCCGGCCCGCGCGAGGGCCGTGAGGTCGTGGCCGAAGTGCTCCAGGAACGAGCCGCTCGCGCGACGCCCGGCGGTTTCGCGCGCGGAGCGGGGGTCGAACCCGGTCCGGGGGCCGTTGCCGCGCCCGAGCTCGTCGAGCACCGCGCGGCGCACCTTGTCGTAGTCGATCTCGGCGTTGGTCAGGTAGACCCCGCCTTCGTTGGTGGGCTCGCGCATCAGCGCCAGGAGCAGGTGCTCCGTGCCCACGAAGCTGTGGTTCAGCTGCCGGGCCTCCACGGCGGCGGCCTCGAGCATGCGCCGCAGCGAGGGCGAGAGGGCCAGCACGGCGGGCTGGCCGATGGTCATGGTGCCGCCGACGCTCTGGGCCAGGCCGCGCTCGATGTTCGCGGCGATTTCGTCCAGGTTCACGCGGAGGCTGTTGAGCGCCGCCACGGCCACCCCTTCGCCTTCGCGCAGGATGGTCAGCAGCACGAGGTCGGTGCCCACGTAGCCCAGGCCCATCCGGGCGGCGTTTTCGCGCGCCGTATTCAACACTTTTTTCACTCGGTCGGTGAAATTGCCCTCGGGCACGGCGGACCTCTGCGTCGAAAAGTGGACCCAATGCCTCCCCCGGCCGGGGAGAGGCGGCTTCCAAAGATACTAAATAGGGGTCAATCGGCCCAATTCGGCCGGTTCGGCTAAATCCGCGCGAAAACGGGTACCTGGAACCGGCACTTCAGGGGGGCGCCCGCGGGGTAGTGGATGCTGGCGGTCCGGATCTCGGTCGTCCCGTCGTCCCCGGGGGCCAGGGCGATTTCGGCGTCCACGGGCAGCTGGAGCCGCTCGGCCTGGTCGTCGCGGAGCACGGCCAGGACGGCCGCCTCGGTCCGCACGGCCACGCGGTCCAGGGCCAGGGCGGTCGAGACCGGGTCGCCGCCGGTGGTCAGCATCCCCTCGCGCTCGGGCAGGTAGCGGCCCAGGCCGTCCAGGACGATGAGGCTGTAGGGGCGCTGGTGCCACTTGCGGCCCGCCTCCACGCGCTTGACGATCAGGTCGGCCAGCTCGGCCATGTTCTTCTCGATCCCCATCAGGTGGAGATAGTCCAGCCGCTCGTGGGCGGCCTCGAGCCCCCGGGCCTCCGCGATCTGGAAGACGCGGCGGACGAGGTTCGAGGGGGTGCTCTCCATGTTGACGAAGAGGACGGACGACTCCTCGGTGGCCAGCCCCAGCCAGGGCTCGCCCGAGGCGACGGAGAGGGCCAGGTCGAGCGCGGCCAGGCTCTTGCCGGAGCGCGCGGGGCCGCGGAGCACCACGCGGTGCGATTCGCGGAAGACCCCCTCGAGCAGCTCGAGCGACTCCTCGGGCGCCTCGGCGCTCTGGGTGGCCCGGTCGATCAGCGGCATGCCGTCGAGGTAGGCGTCGGCCCACAGCTTCCACTCGTCGTAGGAGGAGGCCCCCTGCTTGACGCCGAGCAGGTACTGCTGCTTGCGGTTCGACATCGTGCCCGGGACCGCGCTGCGGACCATCGGGTCGTTGCCGGAGGTCTCCACCTCGAAGCCGCAGTCCTCCAGGATCTTCAGCATGTCGGCGATGCGGGCGTTGTACTCGTCGATGTCGCGCGCGTCGATGCGCACCCAGGCCTGGATGTTGGCGCCGCCGGCGTTGATCAGCGCGGTGCAGGGGAGGTTGAGGGCGTTGTAGAAGGCCAGCTGGCGGCCCAGCTCCATGTTCTTGTTCTCGAGGAGCACGTGGCGGTAGGCGACGACGTCGGTCTCGCGGTCGCCCTTGCAGGGGTTGATCCGGATGCCGGCGGTGCCGTTGTCGAGCTTGCGGAGCGTGGCCGCGATCGCCCCCTCGTCGCGGTTCTGCATGTCGCCGGCCTTGATGACGGCGCTGCGGCTCTCCGCGGACTGCGAGAGGGTGAAGGTCTCCTCGGGGAGGAAGGCCGCCTCGAGGAGCTTGCGGAAGTCGTTGCGCCAGTCGTCGGCGGGCCAGGGAAGCGCGACCGGCTCGAGGTTGAGGAACCGAGAGGTCTCGCGGCGCACGAAGAGCGCGGCCAGGCTGCGGTCCACGGCGAACTGCCCGCCGCCCCCGCCGGAGCCGCCTTCGCCGCCCGCGGCCGCCTTCTCCTCCTGATGCCGGCGTTCCTCGTCCTCCTGGCGCTGGCGCCGCTTGGCGGCCTCCGCCTCCTCCTCGATCATGCGGTCGATGGCGGCGTCGGAAAGCCCGAGCTCCCGCGCGCGGTCGGCCAGCCGGAAGGAGATGTCCATGTTGGTCCAGCCCTGCGTGAAGGCCTCGCGCACGGCCTGGGCGAAAACGGATTCGAGCTCCGCGGACGAAACCGCGTGCTCGGTGTCGGTCAGACGGGTGATGGCATCGCTCATATCGGTAAATATATGCCGAAAATCAGGGATTAGGGATCAGGGATCAGGGATTAGTGCGGATTAACGGGGATTTCCTCCCCTCCTACAGCCCTGGGCGCTTGGTCCAGGTCATTTTGCGATCCAGCACCTTGATTTCGACGATGCTGTCGTTCATCGTGACGGCGACCGCCGTGGAATCCAGCGCGAGGGAATCAGCAACCCTTTCCCTGGTGACTTGCGATCCCAGACAATCCCATCCTTCGATTTCTTCCAAATGGCGGGCGGGATCGCGCGGGAAAACGAAGGCGCACATTTCCTGTCGGCACGACATCAAGTGATAATCGCAATTATTCCCGTCCAGACGGGAATCTCCGTCATTGGAATCGTGCGGAGTTATATAGCAGTGGAATGCCATCAAATGCACGAACGTGATGCATTTCCCCGCGACGGCCGAATCGGCGCCGATCGAATCCAGTACGCAAAAGCCCCCATTGCCATACTCCGGACCATCCAGCATCCACGAATTCTCGCCGACGAAAACCCTTCCGTAGACGCCGTCTCCGGTGGAATCCGTTTTCGCCCACCAATAGGCGCCTTCGGGCAAGGTGTCGAGAAGATCGGAGCATCCCTGCAAGGGCTCTCCGCGTTTCAGCAGGGAAGCGTTGTCGCCGTCGTACCGGGGCATGTCGAAACACGCATACACGTCATTGACCAGCTTCGCTTCGCACGCGGGTTTTTCTTCGTCGCCCTCCGTGCCGCAGCCGGCGAGGAGCGCCAGCGCGGCAAATAGAGCGATTGCAGGCGTTTTGTCCATTTCTCCCCTCCTACAGCCCTGGGCGCTTGGTCCAGGTGACTTCGACGTTGGGCGCAACAATGGAAACCAACGTATCGGAAACCGAGACAGTGACGGTCGTTGATTCGTCCGCATAAGATTCGCCTATGCCGATGAGGTCTTGACGCAAACA
>CADBQJ010000084.1 GCA_902796785.1 Fibrobacter succinogenes | reverse complement strand
CCGTCGCGGACCAGAAGCTCTCGGGCGAGGCGGAGCTGCGCAACGACCGCGGCGAGAGGATCTCGGCGACGCTGGCGATGGACCTCGGCGAGAACAGGATCGACGCCTTCGACTTCGGCACGGACCGGTTCACCTACGCGCTCTCCGACCGGGAGGAGATCACGCTGGTCGACGCCCGCGGCAGGCTGGACGGCGGGCGGCTGACGCTGCGGTCGCCCGGCGTGCGGTACGAGAACCGCCTGGGCCGGAAGGGGCGCCTGCTGGCGGCGACCAGGAACCTCTCGCTCGCCTACTCCTTCGCCGAGGAGGGCCGCCACGCGAAGATCGGCGGCGCGATGACGGTCGACACGCTGCTCTTCGCCAAGTACGACCTCCCCGAGCTCTCCATCTGGTCGCTGATGCGGATGCTGCCCGAGGCCTTCGCGCCCAGGAAGAAATCCGCCGAGACGAAAACCGCCCGGGTCCCCTCGGCCGCCATCCCGGCCGTCGACCTCGACGTGCGCCTCGTCGAGGCGAACAGCGACGCCCTGGCGGCGCGGACCAACGTCTTCGAGCTCCCGCTGGCGGTGGACCTGCAGATCCGCGGCACCACGCAGCACCCCATCCTCGACGGCGACGTCCGCGCGCCCGACAACGGATGGCTGAACCTGCAGAGCGACCGCTACGTCGTCTCGCGCGCCTCCGTGGAGTGGCAGTCGCGGCCGCCGTCGAAGGGCCGCGTGGACATCGGCGCCTCGCGCGAGCTGCCGCTGTGCAACGCCAAGCGCGAGGAGGAGGAGGAGCGGTGCGACGTGGCCCTGCGCGTGGGCGGCACGATCGACAAGATCGGCCTGACCGCGGAGGCGGAGGGGTGCTCGCGGAACGTCGCCTCGCGCGACGCGCTCCAGAGCCTGCAGTTCGGCTGCGTGCTCGACGCCGACGAGAACAACCTGATGGGAACCAGCCTGCAGATCGCCGAAAGCACGCTGGAGTCGGCCGGCCGCGACGCCACGAGCTCTCTCAACAAGGTGATGGGCAACAACCTCCTGGGGGCGCCGAAGATCTCGCTGGCCAAGGGGGCGCAGAACGCGCTCGCCCGCGGCGAAAGCACCTCGCTCGGCGAAGCCGACAGCGCCTCCTTCTCGGGCGAGCTCCCCTTCAACGTCGTCGACAGCACGCTCATCCTCAGCATCGGCTACACCAAGGCCACCGGCACCGAGGCCACCTACAACGACATCACGCGCGCGGGCGCCCAGTGGTTCTTCCACACCTCGCGCGACACCACGGACTACTGGCAGGGGCGCTACTCGCTGGACGCCGGCGCGCAGCTGCGGACCTTCGCCACGGAATCCGAGGCCGAAAGCGAAACGCAGAACCAGCTGGAGTTCAGCGTGGGCGTGTCGCACGAGGTCGGCTTCTGGGGCGACTGCCTGTTCGGACGCTGCCGCGAACGCCAGCGCGAGCGCGCCGAGGAACGCGAGGAGGCCTCCGGTGAATAGGCGGCGCCTCTCCCTTCTCGTCCTGCTCGCCGCCGCGCTCCCCGCGGCCGCCGCGCCCGTGCGCTTCCAGGGGCACGAGCTCTACTCCAACCGCGAGCTGGTGGAGATGCTCGGCCTGCCCGACGGCTTCGCCGAGCTCCAGGCCGCCCGGCAGGAATACTTCATCCAGACGGGCAAGGAGAACGTCCTGCGCGTCTACCAGTCCGAAGGGTACCTGAGCGTCGCGGTGGGGTGCGCGCCCGACACGGCCCGGCCCGGCGGCTGGCTCTGCCTGGTGGACGAAGGGCCGCAGTGGGTCTTCGGCGACTTCAGGTTCGAGTCCGACGACCCCGAGCTGCTCCAGGACCGCCCGCGCCGCACGGTCCGCGCCGGCGACCCCGCCGAGGACGCGCTGCTCACCGAGGAGCTGGAGCACTACGCCGCCTTCTACCGCGACAAGGGCTTCCTGCGGGTGGGGGCGACCACCACCGCGGAGCTGGACACGCTGGAATACCGCGTCGACATCGTCTTCCACTTCACCGCGGGCGGCCGCGTGCGCATGGGCGAGCTGACCGGCGAGGCGCGCCGCGCCGGGGCCGACGGCAAGCCGGGCCTGAGCGACTCCGCCTACGTCCGCTCGCTCTGGAAGACGCCCCCGGGCGAGCCGGTCACCGGCAAGGCGCTCAACGGCTACCGCAAGAAGCTGCTGGGCACGGGGCTCTTCCGCTCGGTGCAGATCAAGGACTCGCTGCGCTCCGACGGGCGGAGCGACCTCCGCATGACCCTGGTGGAGAAGCAGCCCGGCACCTGGAACAACCGCGTCTTCCTCGACCCCTGGTTCCTCGGCGCCGGCGTGGAGACCAAGGTCCACTACCGGAACTTCCTCGGCCGCTTCCACGAGGGGAGCGTGGGCGCCCTGGTCGCGCAGCACCGCCAGCGCGTCTCGCTGGGCTACGGCCACCCGCTCTTCCTGGGCACCGACCTGCGGTTCGACGACCGGATCTACTACAACCAGGAAGACATCCCCATCCTCGGCTTCCCCGACTCGACGGAGCAGCGCTACGAAGTGCGCAACCGCAGCGCGCTCTCCAAGCGGTTCACCGCGCACCTGCGCGGCATCCTCGCGGGCGACGTGCGCCACACCATCGTCTACGCCGGCCACGACGACGCGCCCGACTCGCTCGAGCGCACCTCCTACACCAAGGTGGCCGTGGAGCCCATCGCCGACTTCGCCTACGTCAACGACGCCTTCGACCCCACCAGCGGCTTCCGCGCCCGGCTCACCTTCACCAACGGCGGCCGGATCGGCAACCGCTTCACCTCCGTCTCGCTCCAGACCGGCAGCTACATCCCGCTGAGCCGGGGCATCTTCTGGGCCTTCGCCGTCGACGGCGGCATCTTCTTCGACGCGGGCGACCGCGACGACGCCAAGTCCTTCTACCAGGGCGGCTTCCGCTCGGTCCGCGGCTACGGCGAGCGCTCCATCTACCCCAGCTACGTCATCGAGGGGGCCGCGGAGGACGGCGGCGACGTCGTCATGCCGGGCCTCTCCCCGCGCTACATGCGCGTTTCGAACGAATTCCGGGTCAACCTGCCGAAGATCCCCGTGCTCCACAACTTCCAGCTGGTGCAGTTCGTGGACTGGGCCCGCGTCCAGGACCGCGAGAAGGACCTCTACCTGGCCGACGAGCAGATGTCGGTCGGGGTGGGCGTCCGCTACCGGTTCCCCTTCCTCACGCTGCGGCTCGACTACGCCCTCAAGCGGAAGTTCAAGGACCTCGGAGACATGGAATCCTTCGCCTGGAACCGCTTCAGCTTCGACCTTTCGCAGGCGATTTGACCGTTCCGGGCCCTTTCCGGGCGAAATCCGGGCGATGTTCCTATATTGTACCGGTCTAACATCACAAGGACGTCCACATGAAAACCAGACTCTTCGCTGCTTTCCTGGCCTGCGCCGCGCTGGCGGCCTTCGCCCAGGACGACGACATCCCCGAACGCGGTGGCACGGGCCACGTCACCATCCGCACCGACCCGCAGGGCTCCAAGGTCTTCCTCGACGGCGAGGAACTGGGCAAGACCCCGATCGAGAACCTCGAGTTCCGCACCGGCCGCTTCGACCTCATCATCATCGAAGAGGGCCGCCGCCAGCAGATCGAGCTGGTCAACCAGCGCTTCAACGTCTGGCCCGACAAGAACGGCAAACAGGACCAGCGCAACGTCTTCGAGCAGAAGACCCGCATGCCCTGGGGCAACCTCGAGCTGACCACCACCCCCGGCAAGTGCCAGGTGATGATCGACGGCGAGCTGGCCGACCGCACCGACGGCGGCACGCTGACCATGCGCAACATCCGCGAAGGCGACCACCTGATCGAGATCAAGTGCGGCGGCGCCACCGCGGACACCCTGGTCCGCATCATCGGCGAAGAGACCCTCAAGGTCCACCTGAAGGCGGGCGGCAAGCGCCGCCGCTAGACCGGTCCGGGAAGGAAAAAGGAAAAGGCCCCGTTTCCGCGGGGCCTTCTTCTTTAGAGGTGACACCCGGATTCGAACCGGGGAATGAAGCTTTTGCAGAGCTTTGCCTTACCAACTTGGCTATGTCACCGACGTGACGGCAATTGTAGAAAAAAAGCGGCGGGAGCGAGGGCGAAAAAGGGGCCGGAGAGGCCGTTCGGGCTATTTTTGTCCTCCAGGAGGACCTTTTCCCGCGTGACCCCGCTCGTTTTCGCCGCCGACCTGCTGACCCGATCCTGGCGTCTGCGCGGCCCGGAGCTCCCTCCGGAGCCGGTGGTCTTCTGCTGCTGGCACCGCGACCTGCCCGCCGCCTTCGCCGCCATCCGCCACCGCCGCCCCATGGCGCTGCTGAGCGCCTCCGAGGACGGATCGCGCTGGGCGCCCCTCTTCGAGGCGGCGGGCTGGCCCGTGGTCCGCGGCTCCTCGTCGCGCCTCTCCTCGGCGGCGCGCCATCTGGAACGGCACCTGGAGCGGGGCGGCTGCGCGGGCATGGCGCTCGACGGGCCGCGCGGACCGGCCGGCGTGGCGCGACCCGGGACGCTCTGGCTGGCCAGGCGGAGCGGGCGCCCCGCCGTCCTCCTCTCCTTCTCCTACGGACGCGCGCTGACGCTGCGCACGTGGGACGCGATGCGCGTGCCGCTTCCCATGACGGAAATCGAAGTGGGCTGGAGCTATCTTTAGGCCATGCCAAGACAGACTTTCATCGCCTTCGACACCGAAACCACCGGACTCGACTCCCAGCACGACCAGATCATCGAGATCGCGGCGGTCAAGTTCGTCGTGGAGCCCTCCGGCCCCGGCGGCCAGTACGCCGCGAAAATCCTCGACGAGTGGGAATCGCTCGCCAAGCCCACGATGATGATCCCCGACGGGGCCAGCGCCGTCAACCACATCACCAACGAGATGGTGGAAAACGAGCCCCCGATTTCCGAGGTGCTGGAGAAGTTCCGCTCCTTCTGCGGCCAGACCTCGATTCTCGTGGCCCACAACGCCCCGTTCGACTGCGCCTTCGTGGCCGCCGCCGTGCGCTCCAACGGCCTTACCCCCAAGCACTTCTCGTTTTCGGTTTACGACAGCCTGAAGATTTCCCGCAACAAGTGCGGCGAGCTGGCCAGCCACAAACTCTCCTCCATTGCGCGCGCCTTCCGCAGGGAGCTGAACCTGCCCGCCGTGGACGCCTCGAAGCTCCACCGCGCCTGCTACGACTGCGAGGTGCTGGCCCACGTCTTCGCCGGACTGCTCTGGAAGGCCAACGTCAAGCCCGCCGAGCTCGACTTCTGCGACAAGCGCCCTTCGCTCGACGCGGCCCACGGCGGCGGGCCCATCGCCATCTTTTCGAAGTCCTGAGCTTGTTCAGAAGCTGAACATCGGGCGCATCAGGAAGGTCCAGCCCGGTTCCGAGGCGCGCTTCATTCGGCCGCTGTACCCGTTCGACCACTGGTATCCGGCGCCGAGCTTCAGCCCCAGCGTGTTCCTCCCGCGGCGCACGGGCCACCGCTTGCCCACCAGGAGCGTGTTGTTCACCGCGCCGTCGCCGTAGACCTCGCCGGTTTTCAGAAGCCGCGACGGCGAGAGGTCCAGCCGGTATTCCAGCGATGTGTTGCGCAGCGGGTGCCAGCCGTAGTAGTGGCGGTCGATCCGGTTGCGGAGGATCTCGCAGAAGAGGACGTTCCGGACGTCCGGGCTGGCGTGGAAGCGCATGCCGACGACGAAGTTCCACTCCATGTCGCGCGAACGCGAGATGAGCTCGCCCGTCAGCCGCAGCGACGGCTCGAACCAGACGTCGGGGTAGATGAGGTTGTTGACGATGTGGCCCGCGCCGATCGCCAGCGCCAGCCCCGCCCGCTCGCGCCCCGTGATCTCGTCGTCGTCGTCGATCACGTTGATGGCGTCGCCCACGAAGAGGGTGAGCGCGCCCGGGTCGGGCCAGCCCTCCGAAACGCTCTGGACGAGGTTCATCCCGGGGCGGAGCTCGGCGGTCTCGTAGACCTCCGGCGCGAACTCCTTGGTCAGCACGCCGGCGACGGCGACCGGCTTCACGTCGAGCCCGAGGATCCAGAAGCGCGGCAGCGCCACGTGACGGAGGACGCGCCAGTAGTAGTGGTCCTCGCGCCGGTTCGCCCTCACGTAGGGGATCTGCTTTTCGTCGAGCGGCCCGACCACCTCGGCCGAGGCGACGTAGGGGGAGACGGCGAACTCGCACTGGAACTGGCGCCGGGAGTCGAGCGGAACGACCACGCTGAACGCGTGGATCGCCGCCGGCAGCATCGCGCAGGCGGCCATCGCGGCGACGATTTTCCCCGTTCCGAACACTTCGCCTCCGCTTACGAAGAACGGACGCAGACCGCATGGTCGCGTCCGTCAAAGCGTCCCGGGAAACCGGGCGTCCGAGAGGACTAGAGGGCCTGTTCCTTGAGGACGGCCGCGATGCCCTTCTTGTCGATGGTGCGCAGGGCGGCGGCGCTGACCTTCAGGGTGACCCAGCGGTCTTCTTCGGGAATGTAGAAACGCTTGGTCTGCAGATTGGGCAGCTGCTTGTGCTTGACGTGGCGGCGCGAGTGGGAAACCAGGCAACCGACCAGACCTTTCTTACCGGTGATGTCGCATGTACGGCTCATTTTGAGGCCTCCGAAAACTTGTGAGGCCAAATGTAGATAGAAACGGCCAATCGGTCAATCTTATCCACCCCCTCCGGCGAAAATTGTGGGTTTATATGGGTTTACCCCCTCCAGGTGCTAAATTTAGGGGGCCTCTCGGAGGCTACCAAGGAGTTTTGCCTATGCTGATGCGTACCGTTTCCGGCCTCCGCGGCGTGGTCGGCGAAGACCTCACCCCCGACGTCCTGCTCCGCCACACCCGCGCCTTCCTCAAGGTGATCGGCGCCAAGAAGGTGGCCATCGGCCGCGACTCCCGCGTCACCGGCCCCGCCATCGACCGCATGGTGAGCGCCCTCTGCGAACTTTCCGGCGTGGACGTGATGGAACTCGG
>CADBQJ010000083.1 GCA_902796785.1 Fibrobacter succinogenes | reverse complement strand
CTCGTCGCCGGCCTTCCCCTCGACCCAGCTCCCGCCGCGCCTCAGCGCGAGCGCGCGGTCGCAGACGGCGTAGGAGGAGCGGATGTCGTGGTCGGAGAAGAGGATCGCGCGCCCCTTCTCCTCCGCCGCGCGGCGCAGCAGGTCGAGGACGCGGACGCGCTGCCTGGGGTCGAGGAAGGCGCAGGGCTCGTCCAGCAGGATCGTCGGCGCGCGCTGCGCCAGGGCCCGCGCGACGAAGACGCGCTGCCGCTCGCCGTCGCTCAGCTCGTCCAGCGGGCGGCGGCGCCACTGCGCCGTCGCGGTGAGCTCCATGGCCTCCTCGGCCGCCTCGCGCTCGCGGTCGGAGAGCGCCGCGGCCCAGCTCTGCCAGGGGATGCAGCCCAGCGAGACGTAGTCCTCCACGAGGATCCCGCGGGGATGCTCCGACCGCGCGAAGACCATCGAGACGCGCTTCGCCCGCTCCCCGGGCTTCAGCGCCGCGCCGTTCGCGTCGCCGTAGAAGACGGAGCCCGACACCGGGGGCAGCGCGCCGACCAGCGTCTTGAGGAGCGTGCTCTTCCCCACGCCGTTCTCGCCGAAGAGGGCGACCACCTCGCCGGGTTCGACGGCGAAGTCGAGCTTTTCGCACAGCGGCTTCCCGCGGTAGCCCAGGACGAGGGATTCGGTCCGGAGGGCGCTCATCCGCGCCTCGCCCCGTCCACGAGGACGGAAAGGACGACCGGGGCGCCCAGGAGCGCCGTCACCGCGTTCAGCGGGACCGCGCCGCCGGAGGCCTCGGAGGCGGTCATGGCCGCCAGCCCCAGGACGCCGCCGCAGAGCCAGCAGAAGGGCATCAGCACGCGGTGGCGGACGGTCCCCAGGACGCGGCGGGCAATGTGCGGGACGGCGAGCCCGACGAACCCGACGGGGCCGCAGAAGGCGCAGACCGTGCCGGAGAGGATGGCCGCCGCGCCGAGGATCTTCGCGCGGGCGCGGTTCAGGTCCACCCCGACGCTCCGCGCCCCGTCGTCGCCCAGCAGCAGCGCGTCCAGCTCGCGCGTCGCGGAGAAGCCCAGCGCCCCGCCCAGCGCCGCGAAGAGGAAGGCGACCGGAAGCGCGCGCAGCTCCACGTGCGAGAAGGATCCCATCGACCAGAGCGCGAAGGCGCGCGTCTCCTCGGCCCCGGCGCACCAGAGCAGCGTGGAGACGACCGCCGCGCAGAGGTAGCCCAGCATCACGCCGGCCACGAGAAGGGCCGTCTTCCCGCGCACGGCGCGCGCGAAGAGGACGAGGGCCGCGCAGGCCAGCGCCGCGCCGGCGGCCGCCTCGCAGACCGTCCCGAAGCGGGCGAGCCGCCCCGCGAAGGAGATCCCGAACGCCGAGGCGGCCGTCGTCCCGAAGGCGACCCCGGCCATCGCGCCCGAGCTGATTCCCAGGATGTGCGCGTCGGCGAGCGGATTGCGGAACCAGGTCTGGAGCAGCAGGCCGCTCGCGGCCAGGGCGCCGCCGCCCAGGACCGCCGTCAGCACGCGCGGGACGCGGAAGGTGCGCAGCGCCAGGTCGACGGTCGGGTCGGGCGCGACGAACCAGTGGCGCAGGATCTCGGCGGCCCCGACGCGGAGCCCGCCCTGGCAGAGCCCGACGAAGGCGAGGAGCAGGAGAAGCGCGCCGAGGAGGGCGAATCGCGCGGGGACGGGGATGCGCGACATGGTCCCTCAGCGCAGCCGCCGGTACCAGCGGCTCTGGTGGTCCAGCAGGAGGCCCGGGTGGAAGATGTGGACCAGGTCGGCCAGGAGGAGGTCGGGCCGCGAGGGGGTCTCCTCCCAGAAGACGTTCAGCCCCTGGCCGGTGCGGGAGGCGTTGTTGTTCCAGATCGCCCGCTCGCGCCAGGGCCTGAAGAGGGAGAGGCGCCCGTCCTCGCGGACGACGTCGGCCAGCGAGTTCCAGGAGTCGGCGCCGTTGATCCAGAGGTCCGCGCCGGCGCACCGTTCCAGCACGCTCTCGAGCGTGCGCGCGGTGCTCCCCGCGCTTTCGTCGTCGCGCCACAGGTAGATCCCGCCCGCGTCGTCCACGATCCGCGCCACCCAGCTCCTTCCGCCGGCCGTGTGCCAGGCGCCGCCGTAGGGCGAGCCGACCATCACCGTCGGCCGGCGGGAAACTCCCGCGGCCAGCTCCTTCAGCTTCCCGTAGCCGGACTCCACCTCGTCGAAGAGCGCGGTGGCCAGGGAGTCCTTGTCGAAGAAGGCGGCGTAGAAGCGCACCCACTCCGCGCGGCCCAGCGGGGTCTCCTCCATCCAGGCCGCCTCGAGCGCCACGGGGACGTCGAGGTCCAGGAGGCGGTCGTGCACGTCGGCGGAGCTTCCGGTCGCCCAGGTCAGCAGGAGGTCCGGCTCGAGCGAGACGGCGATCTCCTCGTCGAAGGCGGCGTCCCCGCCCACCTCGGCGACCTGCCCGCGCAGGACGCGCAGCCGGATCTCGTCCAGGGAGCTTTCGCGCGCCGAGCCGATCCCGACGAGCGCGTCCAGTTCGCCCAGCCGCGCCAGTTCGCGCGCCTGCGCCGCGCCGCGGGCCACCACGCGCCGCGCGGGGACGCGGAAGAACGGAAGCGCCCGCAGCTCCTCGGGAACCAGCGAATCCGAACGGGCGAGCACCATCGAGTAGGCGCGCGGCGCCCCCTTCCACGGGACGAGCGTGCTCAGGACCTTGAAGTCGCCGAAGTCCACCAGGCGGAAGTTGCGGGCGTGGCGCAGCCGCAGCGTGTCGCCCTGGAGCATGCCGTTCTCGCCGCGCGGGGCCGAGCGGCCCGCGCCGCCGCGGAGAAAAAGGAAGGCGCCGCCCGCCAGAAGCAGGAGCGCCAGGAGGAGGGGGATCGCCTTCTTCATCACTGCCGCGCGCGCTTTTCGTCGAAGGCGCGCTGCAGGTTGCAGTAGTGGTCGTGCGCCTGCCGTTCGCGGTCGCGGAACGCGCCGAGGCGGGCCATCATGTTGTCGAAGTCCACTTCGTGCGCGTCGAACTCGGGGCCGTCAACGCAGACGAACTTCGTCTTGCCGCCGACGCTGACGCGACAGCCGCCGCACATGCCGGTGCCGTCGACCATGATGGTGTTGAGGCTGGCCACGGTCTTCACGCCGTAGGGGCGGGTGGTGGCGGCGCAGAACTTCATCATGATGGGCGGGCCGATGACGATGGCGAGGTCGGGGCGTTCGCCCTCGGGCAGCTCGCAGAGCTCCTTGAGCGGGTCGGTCACGCGGCCCTGGCGGCCCGCGGTGCCGTCGTCGGTCACCACGATGTG
>CADBQJ010000082.1 GCA_902796785.1 Fibrobacter succinogenes | reverse complement strand
TTTCCCGTTGCAGATGTGTCCATGTATGGCGCAATGGTCTGGGACAGTTTGGAGTACTCCCCCAGCCGGCTTCGCCGGCAGCCCCCTGGTATACTCTTAGACCGCCGCCAGAGGACGGGGCGGGCGGGGCCCCTAAGAAGGCCCGCAAGCCCGCCCGGCCTGGCGGCCAGGTCTAAGAGCATGGGGTT
The DNA here is from genome assembly GCA_902796785.1 of Fibrobacter succinogenes. Lineage (GTDB taxonomy): Bacteria > Fibrobacterota > Fibrobacteria > Fibrobacterales > CADBQJ01 > CADBQJ01. Next base: position 2,432 of record CADBQJ010000082.1, on the reverse strand, counting down.
CTTTTTGCTACTTTTTCTTTTCGCGGCGCAGGAGCAAATGCTTGAAAACCAGAATGTTGGCGCGTGTGAGGTCTCAGGAAAAACGCTGGAACTTCGGTCTAGATCGGTGATTGGAATCGGGATTCTGGGGTAGGGTGTCGAAAGTATACTGGAGCGCGATGACGAGCGGGACGGCGTTTCACCCGAATTGCGCCGACGGGGCAACCGCGGTCGAGACGGCGATGCCGGACGGAATCGAAAGTTCGGGATCACGTCCGGCGCGGAGCCGTGCCCGGAGGATGCCGCAGGGCGTTGGAAGGTCGATGTCCGCCCAGTCGAGGCCAAAAAGGTCGGGGGAGAGCGCAATGCGGCGGAATCCGGGCTCGAGTACGCGGAGACCGAGGAGCCGCACGGGAAGCTGCCATGCGGGTGTGCCTCCCCATGCGTGCGAGTGGTCGAAGGCGTAGTTGGGTCCGGGCGCGTGCCAGCCTTCGGCAAGGCCCTTGTCGCACGCTTCGACAGAGGGGATCCATTTGCGGAGCAGAGGCATCCCCAACTCGCCGAAGAGCCCGAGCTTCGCCGTCGCCTCGAGCGCCCAGTGCGCGAACCACGGCTGGATTGGGCCGAGTTCGCCTGAAAGCGCACGGCGCAGGATTGTGCGGGCCTCCTCTCCCTCGGATAGCCCGAAGAGCGCGGCGAGAATGTTCGCGTGCGCGCCGTGCCGGCGCAGCCTGCGGGGGTTTGCGGGACGCCAGCGCGGCAGGCCGGGGTCTGGCGTGCCCAGTCCGTCGAGCCAGAGGCCGGCGTTGTCGTCGAAAAGGGCCGCGCGCGCGGCTGCCCGGATTGATTTGGACATATTCCGGGCATCAGGAGTCTCGATGCCGTCCACGGCGGCGCGGAGCTCCGCCGCCGCGTCGAGCGCGCCGGCGTACCAGCAGTTGAGCGCGGTCTGTCCGAGCGCGCGCGGAGGGTGGTGAAGCGAGAAGTCTTCGACAATGAGCCAGTCGATGAACATCCAGTCGGGCGGGTTCTCGAGGATGCCAGACGGACCGACGTAGCTCGCGAATCGGCGTAGCAGGAGATCGAGCGCGGGCAGACAGTCGCTCACGAGCGAGCTGTCGCCGGTAAGGAGCCAGACATCGCGCAGCCATAGCGCCCAGATGAGGCCATAGCTCGTATGGAAGAGGCGGCCGTCCGTCACCTCCAGCATCCGCGCCACGCCCCGCAGATCGTGCGCGGCGAGACGGAGGTCGCCGAAACATGCCTGCTCCATCAGCGATTCAACATGGTAGTCGCCCGCGCATGCAAGCATCTCCTGGTGCTTGGGACTGTCGAGATGCAAGTTCTGCCGGCAGGCTCGAAGCGTGTTGCGCGACACCTCCCAGACCTTCGTGAGTCCCGTGTCGGAACAGCGGAACGACCCCGCCGTTGCCGGGTCTTCGGGGAAAAAGGTTTCGACGAGTTCCGCGCGGAGCCGTACCGGCCGCGCGCCAGCGCGAAGCGAGAGCACGAGTCCACCGACGGAAAGGAGCGGTGACTGCGCTTCGCCTCCACCGTCGCCGAACCGCGCGCGGAAGGAGCTGTGGAACTTCGCCGAATCGGTTTCGAAGACGCGCGCCTCAGCTTCGCACGGGCCATCCGCGAGGAGGCGGACGTAGCCCGCGCGGACGCGCGGCCAGTCCGCCGTTGTGTTCTCCTCGCCGTCGGCGGGGGCGTCGAGAATAGCTTCCCCGGCGACACGCTCGGCGCGGACGGGAATCCGCGCGACCTGCGCGTGCCAGATGTCCTCGACCTGGACGACCGGCTCCCACGGTCCGGGCGCAAGCGTACTGTCGAATTCCTGTGCGGCATGCCACGCGGGCAGAACGCGGACGCGCCACGACTCGTCTGCGGAGAAGCGGAAGACCGAGCCGTCCGCGCGCGGCGCTTCACCGTCCAGGTGGAAGCCGCCGTGGCCGGAGGATGTTTCGCAGAGGCGTGCTTCGCCGAGACGCACGATCGCGGTGAATGACGCAGTCCCGCATGGCGGTCGCGGCAGGACGATTCTGTCGGCGTAGTAGCATGCGAGACGCGGAAGCGGAAGCCAGTCCCCCGGCGCGGGGGCGGGTCCGGCGGCAAGCGGCTCGCCATCAAGGTAAAGTCGGTAGCTCGTATCCGCACTGACCCTTAGCTCCATCGGTCCGGCTAAATCGTCCGGCAGCATGACCTCTCCGCGAAACTCGACCACCGCGAAGCCTCGCTGACCATCCGGCAAGGCGCCGTCCAAGATCCTCCGCGCCTCGCACCGCTGGAGATCCGAATGCTTCTCCGGATCAAGCCAGATCCACAGTCCCTGTTCCGGTTTCATTGCCGCTTCGCTTTGTCGGTGCAACGCTTCCATTATCGTTCCGCTGTAGTTCGCTCCTTCACGACAACCGACTCGGCGGTGGAGTGCGCGGTGAACTCGGGGGCGT
>CADBQJ010000081.1 GCA_902796785.1 Fibrobacter succinogenes | reverse complement strand
CGCGATTATCCGCACTGATCCCTGATCCCCCGATCCCTGAGACCTGATCCCTACCCTCTACCTTCCTCCCCTTTCCCGCCGGGCGCGGCGCAGCATGGCCGCGAGCTGCGGGTCGTTGGACTTCGCCTTCTCCCTCTCGTCGTCCGGAGCCTTGCCGCCCGATTTCGGCTTGAGCGGCCCCTGGAGGAATTCGGCCGGGTCGGCGAGGCGCGGCTCGGACCAGCGCAGCTGGACCATGTAGACCGGGATGCCGCTGCCGGCGGCGTTGGCGGCCGTGTGGATCGCGCCGTGGCTCTCGCCGTTCCAGAAGACGATCACGGCCGCCTTCCCGGGACGTTGCTTGGCGTACTCGACCATCTCCAGGTTCCGCCGGTAGCCCGCCGACTTGCCGTATTTGTCCCACTCCGCGGGGAACTTGGCCACCGGCAGGCCGTGGGCCGCCGCGTACCGCTCCCCGAACTCGTCGCCGCCGCGGGCGCAGCCGCTGACGATCTCGGCCTTCTCCGCCCCCAGCTCCGCGAGCACCTTGCCGATGCACTTCTCCGCGTAGGCGAAGTCGAGCCCCGCCAGGTTGTCGCGGCTGCCGCAGACGACTATCCGCCAGCCGTTTTCCTCTTCCTTTCCGTTTTCCATTGTCGATCCCCCTGCTGTCGTTGCGCGCGCGATTCCCGCGCCTTCCGCGGAAGAATATAGCGCTTTTAACGCGACAAATTCGTCATGGCAAAAAAGAGCCGAAGCCCCGAGGCGGCGCTACTTCGCGCCGGGGACGCTTCCGCGCGGGGCGTTCTTCGCCGCGTACTGGGCGCGGGCCGGGACCGAGATCCGGCGGTTCTCCTCGGCGCACCAGGCGCTGAGCGCCCCGCCGTAGACGCAGCCCGTGTCGAGCCCGACGAAGCCGGGCGGCGGCTCGGGCATCCTGTAGGCCCAGTGGCCGAAAACGACCGTCTTGGGCCAGCGGACGAGGTTGAACCAGGCCTTCTCGGGGGCGTCGACCTCCCACATCCGCTCGGGGGAACCGCCCCAGGTGCGGATGGCGAGCAGGCAGCGCGGGTCCATCTCCTCGAGGCGGTCGACCCCGGGCTGGAGCCCGGCGTGGACGAGGACGAGGTCGGGCCATTCGCGCCAGAGGGGCCAGGAGCGGACGAAATCGACGGCCCGGCCGAGGTTTTCGCCGTAGAGGGCGAGGTCGCCCCGCTGCTTCTCGTCGAGCGCGGCGGGGTTTTCGCGGAGGATTTCCGCCTTGCGGAGCAGCCAGGCCTCGTGGTTGCCCAAAACGGCCCGGATTCCCTCCTTTTCGACCAGCGCCAGCGCCCCGGGGATGTCCGGCCCCTTGCCGATCACGTCCCCCGTGCAGTGGAGTTCGGGCGCGGAGTCCTCCCGGGCGATCCGCTCCAGGATCTCCTCCAGCTCGGCCCGGCAGCCGTGGACGTCTCCGATGAACCAGCGCATGGGCCAAAGATAGGCTGAAACCGGGGCCGTCCGCCGTCTCGGAGGCCCGATTCATGGACAGAAAAGGGGGCTGTTTCTATATTTGCGCCACCTCCGGTGCACCTATGCGGACCATTGGTGCGCCACCTTCCCGAAACGCCGAACGGCGCGGAGGGACTAACAACCGGGCGAAAGCCCACAGGAAAAAGAGGATTAAATGCCAGTTCGTGGACCTAAAGTCAAGATCTCCCGCGCCCTCAACCTCGCGTTGACGAGCAAGGCGGGCAAGATCATGGAAAAGCGTCCGGGCGGACCTGGGCAGCACGGGCAGGCCCGCAAGCGCAGCGCTTCCGTGTATAAGACGCAGCTTCTCGAAAAGCAGCGTCTGAAGCACTACTACAACGTGTCGGAAGCGCAGTTGAGCGCGGCGTATGCCAAGGCTGTCAGGGCCAACGGATCCACCGGGGAAGCGATGATGCAGCTGCTCGAATGCCGCGTCGACTCCCTCGTGCTCCGCATGGGCTTCGCCCGCTCCCCCTACGCCGCACGCCAGTACGTGGCCCATGGCCACTTCGAAATCAACGGCCGTCGCTGCTGGACCCCCGCCCACATGGTGAAGGTCGGCGACGTGATCGCCGTGCGCGAAAAGAGCAAGAACCACCCCCAGATCGTGGAAGCCTCGGCGAACGCCGGCGAAGCTCCCGCCTATCTGGAAGTCGACCGCGACAAGCTCTGCGGCAAGCTGGTCTCCGTCCCCATGCGCGACCAGATCTCCGCTCCGATCGACGAACAGCTGGTGGTCGAATTCTACTCCCGGTAACGGGAACGAATTCCCCCGAGGAAACGGGAAGGCCCTCCGTCGGAGGGCCTTTTCCTTTTGCTCTTTTCCCGCGCGAGGCCGCTCAGGCCGATGGGGAGCGCCGTTCCTCCTTCGGGAGGAATTCCAGGCAGAGCCGCCCGTCGTCCAGGGTTTCGACGAGGCGCGTCTCCGCGGCCGACTTCACGGCGGCCAGCGACGCGGCGTTCCGCGGGGAGACGGTGCAGAAGGCGCGGAGTCCGAGCGTCCGCGCGATCTCCGTCATGGCGGAAATCTGGAGCCTGGCGAGCCCGCGCCCCCGGAACCGCTCCCCGACGAACCAGCCGGCGAAGCACTTCCCGCCGACGAAGCAGCGCATGAAGGAGTAGCCGGCGATTTCGCCCCCCTCCAGCGCGAGGAAGGCGAGGAACCCCCTGTTCGCGAGGAGGCGCCGCAGCGCGGCGGCGTCGAAGCCGTGCGGGCGGAAGAACTCGAACGACTCCGCGGGCTGCGCGGCGAAGAACTCCGCCAGGGCCGGCGCGTCGTCCGGCGTCGCCGCGCGGAGAAGCGCGTCGCCGGAGCGGGCCGCGAGAATCCCGGGAATCCGGGAGAGCTTCTCCCGGCGCGGCAGCGCGAAGAGGCGCCCGTTCAGCGCCTCGACGGCGTTCCAGAAGGGCGCGGCGCGGTCGCGCAGAAGGTGCGCCAGTCCGTAGAGCTTCATCTCTCCCCCGCCCCTGCCGCTTCCAGCAGCCGTTTCGCCTCTTCCTGGCCGCGGTCGTACTCCTCGCGGCCGATCCGCCCGGAGGCCAGCAGGAAATCGCCGAAGTCGGTCGCGGTGTCGCTCCCCTCCTCGACGACCCCCTCGCGCCGGAAGACGCCGGAGAGCGTCGCGAGCAGGATCTTCAGGTCGCCGAAGAACGTGACGCGCCGGACGTACTCGAGGTCGAAGGCGAGCTTGGCGTCCCAGGAGACGGCGTTGCGGCCGTTGACCTGCGCCAGCCCCGTCAGCCCCTGGCGCACCGAGTGGCGCCGGCGCTGTTCGGGCGTCATGAAGACCATGTCGCGCACCAGCTGCGGGCGCGGTCCGACGAACGACATCCGGCCGGAGAGGATGTTCAGGAGCTCCGGCAGCTCGTCCAGGCTGGTGGAGCGGAGAAAGCGACCGTAGGCGTTCAGCCGCAGGCCGTCGGGCAGGAGGTTCCCCTCCGCGTCGCGCGCGGAGCTCATCGTGCGGAACTTGAGGATCCGGAAGATCCGTTCGTCCTTCCCCGGGCGCGGCTGCGAGAAGAGGGGGTTGCCGCGCATCGCGATGGCGCCGACCGCCGCCAGCAGGAGCAGCAGCGGCCAGAGCGCGGCGAGCAGGAGCAGCGCGCCGAGGAAGTCGAGGAGCGGTTTGACGATCCGGAGGTACATCCTCCGTCAAAACTACTTTCTCAGGGCCGCCAGCGCGTCTTCGGCGATCTGTTCGGGCGTCAGGCGGTTCCGGCGGAGCAGCTCGTCGAAGGGGACCTTGTCGTAGAACTCCTTCGGGAGCCCGCGGACCAGCGTCTTCGCGCCCCGGGCGGCCAGGCGCGCGGCGACGTGCTCGCCGAACCCGCCCGCGACGGAGCCGTTTTCGAGCGTCACGAAGAGCTCGTGCGTCGCGGCGAGCGCGTCGAGCGTTTCGCCGTCCACGCCGCTGGCGAAGCGCGGGTTGACCACCGTGGCCCGGATTCCCGATTCCGCCAGCAGGTCCGCGGCCCGTTCGGCCCGCTCGAAGAAGTCGCCCAGCCCCAGCAGGGCCACTTGCGCGCCTTCGCGCTCGATCCTGTAGCGGAGCGCGCCGGAATAGTCCGCGTCGAAGGCGGCGTCCCTGTGCTGGACGGCGTTCGGCACGCGGATCGCGACCGGCCGCTCGCGCTGGTCGATCGCCCAGTCGGCCATCGCCCGGAACTCCTCGACGCAGGTGGGACAGAGGTAGAGGACGTTCGGGATGCCCGAAATCATCGGGATGTCGAAGATGCAGAGGTGCGAGGCGTCGTTCATCCCGTCGGCGCCCGACATGGTGACGAGGATCGTCGCGGAGTTGCCGTTGACGGCGAGGTCCTGCGAGATCTGGTCGTAGGCGCGCTGGATGAAGGTGCCGTGCGTGGAGTAGACGGGCTTCGCGCCGCCCCGGGCCATGCCGGAGACCAGCGCCACGGCGTGTTCCTCCGCGATGCCGACGTCGACGAAGCGCTTGCCGACGCGTTTGCGCACGTCTTCGGTGAACCCGATCCCCACCGGGACCGCGGAGTGGACCACCACGACGTCGGGGTCCGATTCGATCTTCCCGACCAGGTAGTCGCGCAGGACGTCGGGCCAGTTCTCGCCGCCCTCGCCGCGGGGTTTCCCGGTCTCGGGGTCGAACGGCCCGCTCCAGTGGAAGGCCTCCTTGCGCTCCTCGGCGCAGCGCAGCCCCAGCCCCTTGCGGGTGTGGACGTGGACGACGACGGGCTTCTTCGTCCCCTTGACCTTGCGGAACGCCTCCTCGAGCGCCGCGACGTCGTTGCCCTCCTCCACGTAGAGGTAGTCGAACCCGAGCGCCTTGAAGTAGTTGTCGGACGCGGTTCCCCCGCTTTCGCGCAGGGCCGCGAGCGAGCGGTAGAGCCCGCCGTGGTTCTCGGCGATCGACATCTCGTTGTCGTTGACCACCACGACGAAGTTGGTGGCGTATTCGCCCGCGTTGTCGAGCCCCTCGAAGGCCTCGCCGCCGCTGAGCGAGCCGTCGCCGATGACCGCCACGACGTTCCAGTCGCCTCCCTTGAGGTCGCGGGCGGTCGCCAGCCCGAGCGCCAGGCTGACCGACGTGGAGGTGTGGCCGACGAGGAAGTGGTCGTGCTCGCTCTCGGTCGGTTCGGTGTAGCCGGTCACGTCCTCCCAGTGCGCGGGGTCGACGAAGGCGCGGGCGCGGCCCGTGAGCATCTTGTGCGGGTAGGACTGGTGCGAGACGTCGAAGACGATCTTGTCGCGGGGCGAGTCGAAGACGCGGTGGAGCGCGATGGTCAGCTCGACGACGCCGAGGTTGGGGCCGCAGTGGCCGCCGCGGGTCGAGACCTTGCGGACCAGAGCCTCGCGGATTTCGGCGGCGAGGGTCTTCAGTTCG
>CADBQJ010000080.1 GCA_902796785.1 Fibrobacter succinogenes | reverse complement strand
CTCGACTCCGTCGACCTGGCCGTGGCGACGCAGGACGAGGCGCTTCTCGACGCCTACGCCATGTCGCTCTCCTGCGCCGAGAATTCCGACTGCGTGGCGGCCACGAAGGCGCGGCTGATCGCCGAACGCGCCTATCCGGGCCTCGACGGCGAATGCGCGATCGAAGAGCGCTGCCTCAACCGCTGGAGCGACTCGCTCCTCGTGGCGGTCGAGATGTGGGAATGGGCCGGCGACGAAGAGTACGACCAGGCCTGCCGCATGGTCATCGACGCCAACGGCACCTGCGAGGAATACGCCTGGAAGTTCCTCGACGCCGAGGCGGTCGCCTTCGGCAACACCGCCTGCGACGCGCTCTACGACAACGTGCAGGCCGCCGGCATCGCCGCCTACGCCAAGGTCGAGCCCGGCCGCTGCGCCAAGAAGGTCAAGTGCACGATCCAGGTCGACCAGGCGCCCGACGACGTCGGCTTCCTCCACGCCATCTACGGCTACACCAAGGCGGCCTGCGACGGCGCCGATCCGGTCAGCAGCAGCTCCGCCTCCGGCAAGAGCTCCGCGAGCGGCGGCAGCGGCAACTTCGACGCCGTCGTCCACCAGATCTCCGGCACTTCGCACTGCAACGAATACTGGTACGACAGCGGCAACAGCGAGCAGAGGACCTGGGCGGAACAGGTGATGGAGCTCAACGAAACGCATCCCGAATACGGCATGGCGACCGGCCCCTGCCCGTCGGAAGGCTATCCCGTGACCTGCGATCCGAAGTACCAGCCGCTCGAAGGCGGCGAATCCCTCGGGACGTTCAAGATCGTCTCGCACGTCACCAACATCGGCTGGTGCTCCGACGGAGACGACGAAGAAGAGTAAAAGCGGGCCCGGCGCCCGATAGAGTTCGAACGAAAGCAACGCCGCCGGACGCGGCAAGGAGAGAAAGATGAAGAAACTGCTTGGCACGATGCTCGCCGTCGCGGCGGTCGCTTTGGTCGGCTGCGGCGACGACAGCTCCTCCTCCGGCCCCGACAACGGGGGCAACGGCAACGGCGGCGAAAACGTCAAGAAGCAGCAGGCGCTCGAACAGGCGGCCGAAATGCAGGCCGCCGTCGCGCAGGCGATTGCCACGGGCGACTACTCCGCGCTCGACCAGTACGGCATCGACGAGGATTGCGCGAAGGACACCGTCTGCCTGCAGGGCAAGATCGCCGAAGGGCTCGACGCGGTCGGCATCCCCGGCCTCTCCGGCGCCTGCATGCTCGACGCGGACTGCTTCCAGGCCTGGAGCGACTCCGTCGCCGCCAGCGTGGACTGGGCCTTCTCCGGCAACAAGGACTACGACAACGGCTGCAGCTACGACGGCGCCGGCATGGTCTGCCAGGAAGTTCTCTGGAACTCCTCCGACACCGCCGCGGCGCGCAGGGGAGCGCAGGAATGCGCCGCGCTGCAGTCGGGCTACGCCGCGCAGTACGGCGAAGTCTCCGTCGGCCCCTGCAGCAAGAAGAAGAGCAAGTGCACCATCTCCTCCCACAAGGACCCCCGGCTCGCGCTCTTCGACGCCGAATACGGCACCTCCGACCTGGCCTGCCAGGACGTCGACGACGATGAAGGCGGCGAAGGCGGCGAAGGCGGAAACACCGCGCCGATGAAGAACGGCGCCTACATGCACCAGAGCGCCGTCAGCTACCAGTGCATCGAGCTCTACGACGAGCCCGACTACATCGACATGATGGTTTCCAACGGGGTTTACCAGTCCGGGAAATGCGGCTCCGAATTCACGACCGGCTGCGAAAAGGACTTCAACAGCGAAGGCGGCTACATGCAGGTCAAGCTGACCGCGGACGCTCCCATCGACTGCCACGGCGAGCGCATTGGCGGCGGCAGCGGCTATTCCGGAAGCGAAGGCGACGACGGCGACGATGACGACGAGTACGCCTGGGGCTACGCGGAAATGGACGGCGGCGCCTGCTACGAAGTCCACACCCTGGCGTCGCAGGTCGGCGGCAACGGCATCTACAAGGCCGGGCAGTGCCCCGCCAAGTACTCGGTCGCCTGCGAACTCGAGGGAGACCCCGAGGAAAGCTCCGAACAGTTCAAGCTCACCACGAGCTCGTCCTACACCTGCGCCATGCTCGCGGGCGACGAATAGGGTTACGCAAGGCGAGGAGCCGACGATGAAAACGACGCGGAAGCTGCTCGGAACGGCACTGGCCTTCGCCTTCGCCGCGATTCTGGCAGGCTGCGGCGACGATGGCTCCTCTTCCTCCTCCGGACCCGACAACGGCGGGAACGGGGGCGGCGGGGGCTTGTTGATCGACGGGTCCGACGTCGAGAAGACGAAGGAAGTCGCGCGGAAAATCGGCCACGCCCTGCAGACCGGCGACTACTCCGAACTCGCGGAATACGGCATCGACGCGGCGTGCGCGCGCGACGACGCCTGCATGTCGCTCGGCATCGGGCGAATGCTCGAAGCGGCCGGCGTCACCGGAATCGAGCCCGAATGCCTGCTCGACGAGGAGTGTTTCGGCCCCTGGATGGACTCCGTCTACGGCGCGGCCGACTGGTCCTTCTCCGGCGACCCGCTCTACGACAACGCCTGCCATCTCTTCACGTCGAACGGTTTCTGCGTCGAAATGGCCTGGAACTCGACCGTGGTCGACGCCGAGGACAGCCAGGACTACCGGACCGCGTGCGGCGCGCTCGACGCCTTCCTTCCGATGGGCGGTGGCGTCGCCAGCTCGAACACCCTGATCGGCCGGTGTCCCGCGAAGAAAACCCTCTGCACGCTCGAATCGGAATCGGAGACGGGCTGGATCGAGGCGACATACGGCTCCACCGACGCCGCCTGCGGAAAGAAGGACAAGGACTGAAAGGACGGCGGCGGGGGAGCGGTTCGGGCTATTGTTCCGG